>NZ_JBHSEP010000015.1:0-146923 GCF_042654645.1 Cohnella hongkongensis
GGAATTAGATGACTATGTGAATTGGTTCAACAAGCATCGCATCCATGGCACCTTAGGCTATATGACGCCTGTTCAGTACCGACAAGAAGCCCTTAAAAAAATTGTCTGATTTACTGTTGACAATCCAGAATGCGAAGGATAGATGGTATCCAATTCCTCAAGCTTCTCCGTCAGGCCATGACTTGCCAGAGCCTGCTCTAAAATGGCAAGCTCCTGCGGGTCAGTGGTAATTTTGTATAGCACCTTATGATATAGAGTATTTTGTACTGAAGCACCGCTTTGAACGGCATCAACCCAGAAGATATAGGAACGCATCCCGGCCACGCCTTTAATGGCATTAGCCCGGGCTGTTTCATCCAGCAGCATAATGGTTTCGGCTAAAAGAGAAAGAACAGGTTCAGATGGATAACCGGTCTTAGCTTTGGCCCGTTCCATCATCACTTCTTTGGGTGGTAAATCCAGTTTTTCTGCATGTTGCACTCGATCACGCAAAGCTTCATTTAGAGGACGGAAGCCATTGTAGCCGCGGTTTGTTGTGATAACGGCAATAAAATCAGGATGACGATGTACGATTCGGGTAGGTAAGTTTAGGCTGCCATCTGGTTCTAATGCGGAATTTAGAGCCATTAACACAGCAGCATCCCTAATTACAGTGGGTTCCTGAATCTCCAAGAGCCATCCATTTTCATACGCACGGACAATTTCTGACGGATAGTAGCGATATTCAACAGGATCTGATTGATCATCTTTTTCCGACAGTACCGGAAGAATAGAACCCAGCACATCGGACTTATCCATATCTGCAAAACAGGTTACTTTCGTATAAGGCAGGTTAAAATGAGCAGATAAAGCTTTAGCAAGCTGGGTTTTTCCCGAACCGGCATCCCCCTCCAGCAAAATGGTACTGATTTTCATTTCACCGCGATTCCAATTTCTTACTACTTCCCGATATATTCGTTTTTCTGCCTCGCTCTCAATATGTGAAGGGGGTTTTTTCCAGACAAGGAGTTGTTCCTCTTCAGTCAATTGCCTGGCAGGTGACAAAATACAGGTCTGTTTCATATTTAATAACACTCCAATTCTTCTAAAATGCGGCTAAGCACTCGTTGGCGTTCCCCAATTAATTCTCCTAAATCGTTTAGACTCTGAGCAAATGCCTTGATATCCTTATTGATATTTTCATTGGCAGTACAAACTTCAACGGGTAATACACCACCTTGTAATCCAATACGTTCCACGCTAGGATTTTCCGGGTCATATAAAAATGGAAGTCTATAAGCCTCCTTGAAGTAAAGCAAAGTCCTGGACAAAAAGATGATTATGTCAAATATTTGATGGATGGGTAACTCCTGGGCCAAAATCAACACACCATCTTTATCATTTCTCCAAATCTGCGCGGCAATCTGCATTTTTTTATTTTCTTCCAGCATAGGCGCTCCTAATGTTAACCGTTTGATGCCGGATTCATAGGCGTTTCTGCCATCTATACGCTCATAATCATTTGCTATCATAACCACTTTTCCATTCATCGCCATATCCTCCTTGCATTTACATCATCTGCGAGACACTGCTCGCTCAAACCTTCTAATTTTGCTGTATGATCTTCATGTGGGTCATCATACTTTAACACTTTAATAACTGATAATTCGAAGCCTTCCGAGCCATATTGATTCCAGAGTTCCTGTAAGATTACACCCATTTCAGGATGTCTGTTTTGATAGATTTCCAAAGGCTCCTTTTTTCTTTTTATATCCATTGTGCTCACCTCGACTCTAGTATGCCCTTATGTACTTCAATAAATAATCCACGCTCCGTAGACCATATGAATGCATGGTGTGATTTGACGATAAACGGGGGCAATGGTTTGCAAAAGTTGCGCCATGCCTTTCTATATCGCCAAGTTTGACAGATTGATAAATCGAAGCCTTCAAAACATCAAAAAATTCTATTCCAGGGCAAAAAAAGAACCAGTGGCTACAGGCCACCAGTTGATTCATTTTATCACTCACGCCTTATATTCCTATTTCCATCATTCTCACCGTTACTTTCTCAACTCTGCCATCCATATCCGTCCCGTCGTACTTTGGAAGCTTCAGTTCGCTTACAATAGATCCGTCGCGCATGAACATAATACGCTCAGTCCGTGCCGCAACCTTGGCGTCATGAGTTACAAGCATAACCGCAGTACCGTCCGCGTTGATCTCTGAAAATAAGTCCATAATCTCCTCTGCGGATTTGGAGTTGAGCGCACCCGTCGGCTCGTCGCCGAAGATGATCCGCGGGTTGTTCATAAGCGCACGGCATATTCCCGCGCGCTGAAGCTGACCGCCCGAAACCTGTGTAATGTCACGCTTTTCAAGCTCAGCAATGCCTATCCTTTTCATAATTGTTCTAGCTTTCTCCGAAATTTTCGCAACGTTTTTACGATTGTCGCGCATGGACGGCAGAATGATGTTATCGAGGATATTCAGATTTTTCAGCATCGTCGGCTGTTGAAAAACAAATCCCATGGCTGTTCGGCGTAGATCTGAAAGCTCATTCTCAGAGGCCGCAACTATATCCTTGCCGTCAAATATGACCTTTCCGCCATCAATGTGATCCGTTCCGCTCAGCGCGTATAAGAGCGTCGATTTCCCCGAACCCGAAGGTCCCATTACCGCCACGAATTCACCCTCGTTCATTTCAACGGACACTCCGTCGAGAACATTGCGCCGTTCATCACCCTCGCCGAAAGATTTAACGATATGATCACCAATAATTATTTTCTTCATTTGCCTACTCCTTTATATGTTCGGATATTTTGATTTGTCCTGCGCGCGAGGTGCCGATTATGGTTGCGATAAGTACCGCGATGCCCATCATCAGCGGACTAAGCAGGTATGCCGAAAGCGGGTTGACCGCAAAATCAAACGTCGATGCTCCAAACGAGGAGATCACCATACCCGCAAGCCTTTCTCCAAGCGTGTTCGCCAGAAGTGTGCCGAGAACAACACCAACAATCAGAACGAATAACGAACGCGAAACAAACTGCGCTTTAATATCCGAGTTTGTAAAGCCGAACGATTTCATGACGGCGATGGAATATCTGTCCTTTGCTACAAGCATTTTTATAAATAACAATGTAACTAGCACAGTTATAACCAGTGCAACGGCAATTGCGGCGTAGGAGGCCATTTCGACGGAGCTTATGGTCGAGCCGAGGGTCTGCGTAACAAATTCATCAATGTTGGAGGTTTTTGCAAAGTCAAACTTGACTGTATATTCCTCAACCTTCGCGTCAACAAGGGATTTATCCGACAGTTCAGCGCTGACAATGCTCCACATTATACCCGCCGAATCATCGGTGAATACGGCCTTGGCGGTTTTGCCGCCATTGGTAATATCGGAATAGATTCCGCTTACCGTGAGATCCTTCTCCAGTCCCTCTGTCACCAGCGTAATGACATCGCCGACCTTTTTGCTCATCTCGTCGGCGTATATCGTCGAAAGCGCAATTTCGTCATTAGCGACGGGTGCCTTGCCGACGGTATATGCGATAGGAAATATCGAATGGTCGCCGAGTTCGATTTTAATATTTTCCTCTGACCCGTTTTCCATCTTTGCTTTGAATGTTTTTGTTGTAAGGACGGCAACCTTTGAAATGGCTTGATCGCTTTTCACCGTCTCTACAACTTCAGAGACCTGATCAGCGACATTGTCGATATTGCCGGACAGCTGTATGCGCAGATCGTAGTTACCAATCCCCATATAACTAATGAAGCTTTTTGAGGAAATCGAACTGTACAGGTTCTGCGGAACAATTAGGATAAATGCCGAAATCACCAGCACTGCAAGCATGGTGGCGTAAAGTCTCTTCCTTGAGAGAACATCTTTGATACCGAGAAAAATATTCGTGTTCAACAACCTGTTTCCGCTTAGGGTAAAACGTTTTGCGCCCGCTGTCTTTTCCTGTAAAGTGCCAAAGCGGATGGCTTCCGCGGCGGATATGTTCCGAAAGCGTCTCAGCACTCCGTTTACATAGGCAATGATGGCAAGGAATACAAGCATTGCGCCGATGATTCCTAAGACATAAGCAAAAGAAGTATTATCGCTTTCCCCCATATAAAGCCGTATATTTTCAAGAAGCATGCCTTTGAAAACAAACGAAAGAGCAAAACCGAGAATAGAGCCAGCCGCCGCAATTGCCATGTATTTCGCCAGATAAATCTTCTTGATGTCGGAGACACGCAGCCCTATAGCTTTCATAACACCAATTTCGCGATAATCGTCTTCGATCTTTGCAAGGAGCGTAAAGCGTATGCACATGAACGCGATGGCAACGACAAGCAGGCTTACCAGAAGGATAACGCCAATCATGATCCCGTCGGAAATGGCATTCATCAATCGGAAAAGCGCATATGTAACCGTTGGCCCGTTCATCTCAAGTCCTGCGTTGGCATAAGCGGTTTCGAATGCGCCTAGCCCCGACATATCCTTTAATCTTAACTCAATCAGATACTCCGGGTTTTCAAGAGTTTTAAATTCTGCGTAATCCTTGTTGCTTACTAGAAATCGCTTTGAAGAGGAGAGCGATGAGTTCATGGTCGAATCGCGCAAGAAACCCGCAACGGTAAATTCTTTTCCGCTTATTACGGCCTTGTCTCCGACCTTAGTGGTGTTGTCCTTCATATAGCTTACCGGAACATAAACCTCGCCGTCGGATACGTTAATCACGTTGCCTTCAAGATCAAGCAGGTAATCGAATTTCTGGCTCTGTGTGCTTAACCCGTTGTCCTGAACGCTGTTCGCGAGCGATTTTTCACCAAATATAAATTGCGCGCCATCGATATTCAGAAATTCAACCACCTGAAATTCATCGACATTGCTGTTCTGCTCCGCAAAACTAGATAGCCGCTCGGTATCCAGCTCACCTGAATGCATCTGCATAAAATGCGGAGTTTTCGCTTGTGTCATAAGCGTATCCAGCGCGCCATACAGATTGACGGCGAGGATCGCCGCAAGCGAAACAAGCGTAGCCGCGGCAGCGACAAAGATCATGGTTGTCAGCGTAATCAATTTGCTCTTCATAATGTCATTGCGGATTATTCTGGTATGCATAAGTCACCTCTGTTGCTAGCTTTTAAATTAATGACAAATTGCCGAAGTCCCAGATAGCAGCACTACCCGACTAAAGAATGGAATCCCCTGTCTCTGCCGCTAGCCATTATTCAAGGCTGTCCTCAACCCCGTTATGAAACATCTGCATAACGTGCATAAGGCTTCCGCTTTTGGCGCCGAGCAGCCTTTCTACGTTATAAACAAACGCCTGATAGCGTGAAACTCCCTCCTCGGTTGTCATTGGAACCCTATCATCGTCAAAAACGGTATTCGCATAGGTCACAACCATTTCCATGCATTCGTACGGGAACGGCGTGCTGAACAGCCCCTGCTCGATGCCCTCGCGGATGATTTCCGCCAAAATCGGCGTAATGCCGTTAATGATGGACCTTTGTATTTTCTGATGCATGAGAGCATTCTGCGGCTTGTGAATGTGCTCCATTATTTCCTTTCTGCTTCCGCCGCTCAAGCTCATAGATTTCACAACGCGGACAATGCGCTCGACTACGGGGATGGTCTTGTCTGCGGCAATTTCCTGCGCTTTGCATAGAAGATGAACGCTGTAACGGTTAATCAGTGCGTCAATAATGTCCTGCTTGGACTTGAAGTGGTAATACAACGTCCCCCGCGCAATTCGGACCTTTTCGAGTATATCTTTTGTGCTCGTGCCGTCTAAGCCCTTCTGACCGATAAGCTCGTCCGCCGCGTCAAGTATTTCGTTCCTGCGTTCATCGGCCGTTTTGACTATTCTCATTTTTACGCCCCCTTGTTACCGACCGACATCCTGTCGGTTAAATTATAACCTGTTCTATTGTTTTTTGTGTCAAAGTCTTGTTAAATATTTCGTTATGGCCATCCTGATGCGGCCTGGGGAATTAAACACTTCAATGTTAAGGAAACAAAGAGGAGCCGACCTCTTCGCGACGATTAAATTTCTTGGTTAGTACGTTATTACTGAACTCATCAGCTATTGAAAACAAATGCATATCTGTAATAGTTTCTCAGAGCATGAGTGGCATAGGGCGTTGCTATGGCAACGCAAGGATGGAAAGCTTTTTGCTACGCTAAAGAAAGAGAAGCTGTAAGATCAACACGGAGTGCTATCCGATGGCCTATATTAAATCGATCATCTTCAGATACATCATGGTTTACTACAATGAAAGGCGGATCTACACCTCTACTCCAGGGAGCATACTCCACGCTCTTTAACTATCAAGACTATGGTATAATTAAAAAGAGAAAATAAGCGTTAGCGAGGTGTTATCCTATGCAATGGCAAGAGGTTCGTAATATTTACCCCGATCAATATGTGCTTCTCGAAATCCTAAATTCTCATACAGAAGATAACACACAATACGTAGATGAGGTAGCTTTGATCAAAGCAATTCAAGATCCAGATGAAGCAACTAAGGAACTGTTAAAATGCAGAGATAACAACATTGTCTATCATACGGGTCAAGAGAAAATAGCTATAGAGCTTAGAAGAAATCCTCTATACAGGAATCGATAAGATGCAGTTAGAATTAATCGATAACTTACTTCAAGCTTCCATGACGCTTTGCTACAAAGACCGTTCACTAACAATAGATAACTTAGTGATTGATACTGGAGCGGCACACTCCATTCTTTCCTCCGATGTCGTATCAGAGATCGGCATCAAATTTGAAAACGGAGATCGATTGGTTCGAAGCTTCGGAATTGGCGGCGATGAGTATTCGTTCCGTAAGCAGGTTAATCAAATCCAAATTGGCGATTTAATCCTACATGATATCTCGTTAGACTTTGGCGTCTTCCATGACGATATAAGCAGCATAAACGGACTGATTGGTTTGGATATTCTTGAAAGCGGCAATATGATTATCGACCTCCATCGGATGCAGATGTATCCGGCAAGCTTCAAATAACATTGAAATGGGGCTGTCCCAAAAGTAAACTTTGGAATAGCCTCGGCACAAAATACGATGACTCTCGGAATAAACCAAGGAGCTAAGCGGCTTTTTCTCGCTTAGCTCCTTGGTTTCTGGCGTCTATGGCCTCGAAGCAGGAACCGTTTGAAGCCTCGGTTGTTCTTCATATCACCGAAAACGGGCTCCGGCTCAATCATGCGTCTCATGGCCAGAGCATAGCCTTCTTCGCTTCGGAATCTCAAGATGTGGGATTAGGCAGCGTGTGTCGGTTGGTCGCTGGTGCACGCTGTATCCGAGAACGAATTGATTTTCGGTGCCGATCTGAACATTGTAGCCCGGCTTGAGTTGGCCGTTTCGCATGTGGTCTTCTTTCATTCGCATAAACGTGACGTCCTGATCCGTTTTGCTGTAGCTGTTCCTCGTGCCTAAAATCGTCTCTTGCGTCTCGTACTTATAGAGGCGCGGAACCAAGTCCTTGCGGAGTGCGCGCACCGCCTTCTTTAGCGACCTGTCCTTTGGCTTCTCCTGCAGACGCTTCTCCAAATGTTTGACAGCTTGCTCCAGCTTTTCACCGGTGATGGAAGAGGACTCGCCCAGCTCGGGAAGATCCTTGCCGACTTGCGTTCCTTCTTCTTGCTTCTCGGCTTCCTCAATGGCGGCAAATAAGGTCTGCACTTTCTCCAGAACCGTTTTCATCCGCTCCGAACGAAACCGGTTGATGGCGCGAAAGTCCGGTCGTTGTCTGCCCGCGATCCACATGAACATGATATTTTCACGGACAGCTTTGGCGATTTGACGAGAGGAGTAGATGCGCTGCGTGTAGGCGTAAATGATGACTTTGGTGAGCATTTTAGGATGATAGCTGTCTCGTCCGCCTCCGGGGTAAGCCGCGTCGAATATAGCGTCGCTGAGACGATTGACGGCGGCGTTGACCACACGAACAAGGTAATTGGCAGGTATGTCCTCTTCTAAATCTATTGGTAAGCAAAGCTGATCCATGGTATATTGAATATACAAAGAATCCTCTCCTCTACGGTAATGGTTGGTGGTACTTCCATTTTACCAGAGGGTGGTTTCTTTTTGTTTGATTAAAAAGAAAAAGAGGGCTGCCCCTCAGTCATCTCTATGATGACTTTTGGGACAGCCTCATTCATTTTTAATATTTGCAGAATCCGCCCGTATTCTCTAATTAAAGGGCCTACACTGATAACCAGCCATCGATTTGCTTCTCTACATTCAGCAAGACTTCAGGTTGTACCTTCCCAAATTTCCGGATGACAATGGACTGCGACAGCGTATAGATTTTATCAGCACGGATTGCAGAATCCACTTTAAGCTTGCCTTCTGCCATCACATCATTTGTAATGATGATCTGATACTCCCGATCTGTAACATTAGACGTAATCGCCGCAACGATCACATCTTGATATCGCTGATTATAATCATTGTTTGACATTACAAGAACGGGTCTTCTTTTCTCCGAAAGTCAGATCACTAAATGGAATAGGAATGAGCACGATATTGCCTTGGTTAAGCATCATTCCATACCTCATCGTCAATATCGTTATGCCAAAAATCCAAACTGCTTTCAGCTGATTGACTTAGCTCTTTTAACATGCTGTTTTCACGCTTCATTTTCAAGTACCCGATAAAGTCCGCCACTTCCTCAATATCCTGCGGCGGAATCTCTGCGATCAGTTTATATATCGTCTCCTTGGATACGCTCATCTCTTCACGCTCCCAGCTTCATTACTTAATCACACCCAGTAGCTTACTTTGATTATAACATATGCGGGGCTACGCATTAAGTGGCACCATTCGAGAACAAGGCTATTTTCCCCAGCGTCCCCAATCCGTCCCCAAATACCTTCACTCATCACTCAAACCCCTTATAAATCAAGGAACAAACAGCCTCCACATGTGCCGGGTAAGCAGAGTCAACATATTGCTCTGAGAACTTCGCATGCCAGCAAAGCAATTTAGTTACCACCAGAAAGGGCAACAGCAGCCTTTCTGGAAAATAGATACTTTGTGATACAATAAAGGTACCTCTTCCGAAAGGCCGTGATATTGTGAGCATTAACCGAGAAGAATTAAAGCGCATCATTGACCATATTCCTGAGCAGGACGCCATTGAAGTTGCCGATTTTATTGGATGCCTGAACGCAAAACGAGAACGCGAAGCATTAAAAAAATCTCGAACACGCCAGCCTGACCAGCATGGAATTCTGGAATAATTCAGTGGACGATGAGGTTTGGAACAATGTATGGACAAGGAGATATTGTACTGATTCCTTTTCCATACAGTGACTTGTCTGCAACCAAACAGCGTCCCGTTCTTGTCTTGTCAAATTGTTATTAAAAAATTCGGACACCTAAAACCTTCGCTCTTCACAGAGGTTAAACAGCAATTCATGCATCTGCTCGACGAATGAATTAAGAAGCAACGACAGCCTTTCACCGCTCTACTCAGTGGTGAAAGGCTGTTGTTGTGCGTAGTGATAACTTAGGGTTTAGGCGTCCCCCAATTATTGACCAGTCCGATTCAACGACACTACCGCTTCCGTATGTATTGGGTTGGGAATAGGAACATAAATCACTCATTGTTATCGTACGGCAGACGATCGATTCTTGAGCCTTCAGCATGTCCGTGCCAGCGGAGCCAACACCAGCAGGAGCCGGTGTTGGTTCCCCGCGCCTCAGTCCATCCACTCGAGCGCTTTCAGCATTCGAATCAGCACAGTCGCAGCCTCTGCACGCGTCGTTGCGCCCTTCGGACCGAACGTGATCTTGCTTGTGCCTGTCATGACGTTAAGTTCAACCATCATGCGAACATCATCCATAAATGCCGAGTTGACCTCCGCTATATCCCGGTAACCATCCAAGTTAGCGGACCCTCTAATTTTCGGAAGCTTCTCAAGTTTCATCGTTTCCGCCAGCATACTTGCCATTTCTTCGCGGGTCAGCGGCTGATCCGGCATGAAGCTTTTACCTTTCGCAAAGTCCAGCAGCCCCAATTCCTTCGCCTGGGCTATCTCGGAGAAATACCACGCGCCAGGCCGAACATCGCCATAAGGCGCCGCGCTGTCGCTCGTCGATGTGCCTCGCCCCATCGCCCGGACGAGCATGACTGCAAACTCCGCTCGGGTCACGGATTCGTCGGGCGCGTACCGCCCATGGCCAACTCCGGCAACGAGTCCTTTCGCCGCTGCCAATTGGACAAACGATTGGCTCCAGTGGGTTTGCACATCGGCAAAGCTAACCTCTTGCTCCACCACGACATACACGCTGTTGGAATAAGAGCGAATCGTCACAACCCACGCGGCGTCGATCCGTTCCGCCCGCGCAGGGACGAACTCCAACTTCTTCGTTAATTCGTTGTAGCGGAACGCGCCCCATTGCTCCGGCATGCGGGTCATATCCTTCGGCATCGGAATGATTCTCGTAAGCGCCTCGCTGAAACGGTCGCTTGCTCCGATCGTTTGTCCCGATTCGGCGTTCAAAATATCCAAGTGAAAATCGACAATCGCACCTATCCGCTCTCCATTCGGCATGCCGTCCGCAATCGCGGCCCGGATCGCTTCGTCGCCCGACTTGTCGATCAGGGTGATCTTGAAGTCGATATCCTCCGCGTTTAAGTGGTTTGCGACAAGCAAGTCGTTCAGTCCCGGAATGAGCGACGTCAAATCGACCGGCACTTGATAGCTGCCGTAAGGGGCCTTGATCTCGATCCTCAAGCTGTCGTTCCTGTTCGTCAGGCCGTTTAAAACGGTTGCCGGTATGCTGACGTAGGCCATGCCGTCTTGGTTCGGCGTCACTTCAAGCGTGACGGACGGCTCCGTGATATCGAGGGTATCCGGGTCAAGCGATATCCCGTTAAGATCAATCATCGGCTTGGCAATCTCAGGCGTGTAGCTGCCGCCAGATTCGGCATAGCTGCGGTTCTCCGCTCTCGTTACCGTCAGGTTGTACGTCTTCGTCGTACCGTCCTCCGCTGTCACGACGATTGCGATCCGGCTGCTGCCGACCTCAAGCGAGAGCGGCGGAGACGCCATGCCGCTCGACAAGACGAGCGTTCCTTGCGCGAGCTTCCCTGCGTTGTCATATACGCTCGCGGTTACCGTCGCGGTGCCGTCCGCCACTGTCGGCGTCACCGTTACGCTGGCGATGCCGTTCTCCACGCTCGCTGTATAGGCAGTCGTCGCCGCCGTAAACGGCGACGGGCTCAGCGCTCCGGATGACAACGACAAGCCGCTCAGATCGGCGTTGCTGCTCGGCGCATGCGCCACAGTCAAAGCTGCGGATCGGCCTGCAGCTTCCACGCCGTTCACATAAACCGTTAGGATGTAGATTTTATCGCTCGCTGTTGTGTTGGGCGGAAGCGTGACGGCGGCGGAAGCGCTTGTGTCACTGGTGACAAGGGCTGCAGCGGTCGCCTCGCCGTCCACATAGACGCTGACCGTCTGTCCGGCAAGATTGAACCCTGAGATGTCGATTGCTACGCTCCCTCCCGCGCTGGTAAAGCCGGTTCGATCAACGGAAATCCCCGTTACGACAGGCACGGCAACGATAAAGCTTGCGCTTGCCGCGTCGAGCGTATTATGATAACCGTTTTCCACCGTATTTCCGGCAACATTCACTGTGTAGACGCCATCATCGAGCGTACCGTCAAACGTTAGCGTATAGGTTCGATTCGCCTCGCCATAACTTGCCGTATAGGCGGTAAATGCCGCGCCATCCTTGTCCATGCTCAGGAGCGGAAGCGCATTGCCCGCATTCAACTCGGCCCTATCCGCCGCCCAATAGACCGCTTCGCTCACCGTAACGCGGACAGAGGCCGGAGGCGCGGCAAATCGCTGATCGTCCGTAAAATCGAAGGAAACGACAGGCTTGGTCGTGTCGTACAGGAAGGTCGCGATATCGGACGCTTCGTTGCCGTTTCCGGCTGCATCGGTCGTTGCATTCGCCGCTACACGCACGGTCACGGCTTGGCCGCTTTCCATCGGCGTGATCGTGGCGGTGTAGGCAGACGCGCTAGTCCTTGCAACGTTGGAAACCGTACCGTTTCCGACCATGATACTGCCGTCATCGAGACCGTCTACGGGTTCGCTAAACGTCATCGTGATCGGAAATGCAGCGTTAACCGTGCCGCCGGCCGTACTGGATACGGCAACTGTCGGCGGCGTGTTGTCAAGCACAAAGGCTTGCGAAACCACACTCGCGTCATTCCCGACCTTGTCGGACGCGCGAACGTGCAAATACCAGTTGCCGTCTCCGCTTGTTTGCTCCAGCGTTTCACCGCTCGTGAAATCTACCCATCCGTCAGTCGGAACGGCGGTGCTTTGCGTCCACGCATATTGCAGTGAAGCAGGAACGACACCGCTCTCCTTATCGGCGACTTTGACCATCGTTGAAGCGTATTTCGACGGCGCCGCATTCCCGTTCAAGTCGAATTGAACATCGGGAGGCGTGGAATCTCTCAACACGGTAATCGTATACGTTTTGCCCGGTTTGAAATACGGCTCTACCCGAACGGGAATCGCCGTCGACGCACCCGAGACGCTGACCGTCGCATCGCTGCCGTTTGCTTGCAACTGGCCATTGATAGATAACGCCGTATTAACCGTGTCCTCCAGCGTCGCCGTTACATGTACGTTCGATACCGATGGGCCAATATAAGAATATGTATAGGACGTATCGGCGGATGAAAATGGGCTGTCGAAAGGACCTTCCTGCAGAGCCAGACTCTCTATGTTGTCGCTCCCCGGTACGGTCGCTTGTCCATAATTATCGTCTCCCCAAGCGACGACGGTGCCGTCCGATTTCAGCGCCAGAGAATGATATTTTCCTGCGGCGATCGACACCACCCAGTCCAGATCTGCCGGCACGTTCGTTTGTCCATCACCATTATATCCCCAGGCGACAACGGTGCCGTCCGATTTCAGCGCCAGCGAATGAGCATTTCCCGCAGCAATGGCGATAACTTCGCTTTGTGCTGATTCCGGCACGGTCGATTGTCCACTATAATCATCTCCCCAAGCGACGACGGTGCCGTCCGATTTCAGCGCCAGCGAATGAGCATTTCCCGCAGCAATAGCGATAACCCCGCTTTGTGCCGATTCCGGCACGTTCGTTTGATTCGTATCATTTCTCCCCCAGGCCATCGCGGTACCGTCCGATTTCAACGCCAGGGAATGATCATCTCCTGCGGCGATCGCCACGACCCCGTTCAGATCTGCCGGCACGTTCGTTTGTCCAAAAAAATCGTCTCCCCAAGCGACGACGGTGCCGTCCGATTTCAGCGCCAGCGAATGGTACTTTCCCGCAGCGATCGACACCACTCCATTCAAGTCCGCAGGCACGTTCGTTTGTCCAAAATAATAATCTCCCCAAGCGGCAACGGTGCCGTCCGATTTCAGCGCCAGGGAATGGTATAAACCCGCGGCGATCGACACCACTCCATCCAAGCCCGCCGACACAGTCGTTTGCCCAACGCCATTATCTCCCCAAGCGACGACGGTTCCATCCGATTTCAACGCCAGCGAATGATAACCTCCCGCGGCGATTTTGTTCCCTTTGACAGGCGCAGCAAGATTCACCGGCACGTTCGTTTGTCCATAAATATTATCTCCCCAAGTGACGACGGTGCCATCCGATTTCAACGCCATTGAATGAAACGTTCCAGCGCCGATCGCCACGACCTTGTCCAGACCTGTCGGCACGTTTATTTGTCCAAAATCATTATCTCCCCAAGCAACGACGGTACCGTCCGATTTCAACGCCAGCGAATGGGATCCTCCCCCGGCGATCTCCACGACCCCGTCCAGACCTGCCGGCACGGTACTTTGTCCGGAATAATACTCTCCCCAAGTAATGACGGTGCCGTCCGATTTCAGCGCAAGCGAATAATTCGACCCCGCGGCGATCGCCACGACCCCCGTAAGCCCTGTCGGTATGGTCGTTTGCCCATAATAATTATCTCCCCAAGCGATGACGGTGCCGTCCGATTTCAACGCCAGCGAATGGAATTCTCCCGCGGCGATCGACACCACTCCCGTAAGCCCTGTCGGCACGATCGCTAGAGCAGGATGTCCCCATCCGACGACGGTACCGTCCGATTTCAACGCCAGCGAATATGCATATCCCGCGGCGATCGACACGACATCATCCAGACCTGCCGGCATGTCTATTTGTCCAAAAGCATTGCTTCCCCATCCGACGACGGTGCCATCCGATTTCAGCGTCAGAGAATGAACATACCCCGCAGCGATCGACACGACCCCTGTGAGGCCAGCGGGCACTGTAGATTGTCCATCATCATTGTATCCCCATGCAACTACTGTCCCATCCGATTTCAACGCTAGCGAATGCCCGTCTCCCGCGGCGATTTGCATCGTACGGCTGCCAATCCCCGTTTGCGCAGCATCGGCCGTTTGAAATCCGAAAGGAACCGTTAAGCTCAGAAGCAATACGAAAGACATCACAAGTTGGACGGTCTTATATAATACCTGTTTCAAAAATACTCCCTCCTTGATGCCTGATACGCTTATC
This sequence comes from Cohnella hongkongensis, assembly GCF_042654645.1. Classification (NCBI taxonomy): domain Bacteria; kingdom Bacillati; phylum Bacillota; class Bacilli; order Caryophanales; family Paenibacillaceae; genus Cohnella; species Cohnella hongkongensis. The sequence goes on from NZ_JBHSEP010000015.1 coordinate 14,556, forward strand.
CCCAATTATATTTCAACCGGGGTAACAAAAAGGTAACATAATGGAGGGATTTCGATGATCTGTGTCGAATATTATCCAACATTTTTATATATGATAGAGAGCAGGGAGATTGGGAATGCCCTACCAACAAATCAATGGAATTTCGACATCCTATCAAGAACATGGAGAGAGGACGAAGGCGCCGGATGTCATCGTCATGATTCACGGGTGGGGGCTCGATTCCACCGTTTGGGGAAAACTGACCGCATTATTAGAGCTGCATTTTTTCATCGTTACGTATGATCTTCGGGCTCATGGCCAAACAGATAACACCGAGGAACCGATCACGTGGGAACAATTAGGTGAAGACCTTCGTCAATTGATGGAGAAGCTGGATCTTCATCAAGTCCATTTGCTTGCCTTCGGTTACGGTACACATCTAGCAACGAAATTTACGCTGCGGTACCCCGGGCATGTCCGTTCCCTAATTCTGTTGTCAATGCCCTACATGTCGGAAAATAATAATCACTTCCATCTTGCCAAGCATGTATTCCCGGCCATTCAGACGACAATGGAATCCGGAAACCCCTATTTTCTAAGGCAATATCAGGAACTGCTGAAGGGGTATACGACCCTGAATGCCGATGATCCGCAGCTTCTTCATTATTTTCGCGTTCTGCTTGGCAGACCTATGCCTCATATCTCGCATTTGATTCAACTTGCGTCCAATTCGACTTTGCTCACAGAGCTGTCTCTTCTTCCATGCCCAGTCATGCTAATGACGGGAGAGCTGAATGTCACCAGTCCAACCGGATTGTTCAATGCAAGCTCATTCTTACTGAAGCAGCCTACGCAGATTTCGATTTCCAATGCGTCGTTTCTCTTCTTTCTGGAACAACCTGTCGAGACGGCAAAATGGATTCATCTTTTCGTATCTAAGAAATGTCCAAGATTAAGCCAAGATTCCCCGAATTCGAAATCGGAGATCAGCCAGGTCATCCATTCTATCTTTCAGCCGATCAAGCAAGTATCGGAGAATCAAAAACATCTACTGGACATTCAATTGCTTCATACGTTCCATGTCGAAATTGATTCGATTCCGATCACGACCGGTTGGAATCAACGCTACGCAAAGCGATTGCTTATCTACCTGGTTTTCCATCCCGTTACAACCCGCGAAATCCTATGCGAAGAGTTTTTTCCCGATGTAAGTCCGGTCAAAGCTTTAGCTAATTTGAAAGTGTACTTGAATCACTTAGAGAAGCTGCTGCGACACCCGAAGATTTCTGCGCGGGGATTGCTGTTCCATCAGGGTACCGTCTCCATGCAATATCAAATCAAATGCGATCTGATGGATCTGATAGCCGCGATTGATCAAGCCTATTATGAACAAGATCCTACTATACGCTTTCAACTTTGCGAGAAACTGTTCGAATTTTTCGAAATTAACGTACTGCCCCATATCCAAGACGACTGGGTTATTCGATTCAGAAACCGAGTTGAAGCCCAGGTCTATGAATTAATGGATTGGATGGCGATTCAATGTACAAAACAAGGGCTTTATTCAAGATCGACCTCTTATTACATCCACATGCTGCAGTATCATCCGGACGAAGAGCATATCTACGATCGAATCATTGAATTGCTGCGCCTCTCCGGGGATTATCGGACGATGGCCATATGGGAGCGCAAAAAAGCCGGTTGCACTTGGTGATGTCCGTGCACCGGCTTTTTGAATATTATCTATTTAGTGTGGCTTGGGCCTTCGTTGTGGCGAAAAATGCCTTCGCGCCCCCTTTAAGGTTCTGCTGTATAGCTTTCATGCAAAATGAATTTAACATATCTACACACCCGACATCCAAATTCAAATCCAAAACGACGGAAATCTCAATTTTGTCCATAAACAGCTTATTTTTGAAGTCGTTGCCGTCAGTCGTGAAAGTCGTATATTTCGCAGAATGCTGAAAACTAAGGACTTCTAAGTCTCGACTCGACATAGTCCTATTACGCACTCCACATGTGTTGTTTGGGACATGGGGACATGCATCACTCCTCTCCGCTACTGTTAGCTTTTTTGGAGTTTGCCTTCCATCTTTGCATTGTATAGCGCTCTTTAAGCCCGTTTTGAATACAAATGTTAATTGATACGGCTCTACGCTTCCGTCTTCCTGCTTTTCTCCCATTATAACCTTTTCAACGACACTTTCGAATACATTTCGATCAAATTCAGAAAGGACGGTATTGGTTTGAAGCACGTTACGAAAGTGTTGCACTCTTTTTTCAACATCAACTTCTTCTTGAGCCGAAGCCTCCAGTTGTTCTCTCGCTTCGATTAGTTCCGTTAACGTGGACTCCAGTTCATCATACTTACGTTCATACGTGGCGCGGTCAATTTTCTCATCCAGATGAAGATCAATCAGATTGGAACGTTTTTGTTCAAGAGCCTGGATTTCGTGCTTCACTTTAACTAATTGCTTGTGATACTGCTGCTCTCCAAGCACGGACTCCATCCTCAACAATAATTCATCTAACACATCCTTATGATTGCCACATACGCGATTGTACGTTTCGACAAAGGCTCCCTCAATTATGTTTTCCTCAATTCCCTTGCTATGCGGACAATATTTCTTTCCTTTTTTCGAGAAAGTGACGCATTGCCAAATGACTTTTGCGTAAGTTGTTCGGCTATTCCAACTTCTTCGGGAATAGTTTTTTCCGCAGAATCCACATTCCAGCTTGCAACTGAATGTAAATTTCCGACTGAACTTTTCACGCTTACTGCCTTTTTCAAGTTTCCCGCGTGGCTTTCCTCGTCTGTACAAAATATCTTGGGCTTTCTCAAAAATCTCCTCACTTATAATGGGCTCGTGATGATTCTTAATGTAATATTGATCTTCCTCACCGTGGTTATCCAACCTCCTCTTGGATATCGGATCAAGCGTAAAGGTTTTGCCTTGAAGAAGGTCGCCTTTGTATTTCTCATTTTTAATGATACCCAGCACTGTAGTATCGCCCCATTCCGAGTTCCCACGCTTTGTTTTATGAGGAAGCTTCGTTAACTCTTGAGCTATGACAGAGGCTCCCACACCAGCAATATAACGCTCAAAAATGTATCGTACAACTTCCGCTTCATCCTCATTCACTGAGATTTGCTTGGTTGTGAGATCGTAGTCATATCCAAGGCAGCTCTGGAAACCGACAAGCTCGCCGCGTTGCATTTTCATTTTCAAGCCCATTTTAACAATTGATGAAATATTCTCAACCTCTTGCTGTGCTACTGAACTGAGTATTGTAAGCAATAACTCGCCGTCCATCGTCAAAGTATTGATGTTCTCTTTTTCAAAAAATACAGCTACATTTCTTTCCTTGAGCTTGCGGACATACTTTAAGGTGTCCACTGTATTTCGGGCAAACCTGGAAATAGACTTGGTAATGACCATATCAATTTTTCCATTAAGACAATCGGTTATTAATCTTTGAAAATCATCACGCTTTTTCACCTGAGTGCCCGTAATGGCTTCATCTGCATAAATATCAACCAGTGTCCAATCGCTGCGCTGACTAATCATTTCTTTATAATAGGAAACTTGAGATTTGTAGCTGTTGAGTTGTTCCTCAGTGTCTGTGCTTACCCGTGCATACGGGGCTACTCTCAGAATTTCTTGTTGTCCACCGGTACGGTCTGACAGCTTTCGATTGGCTTTTATAACCTCAACTGAAAATGACATTGCTGCTTCCTCCCCTGAGTTGGTCTCTACGCTATAAGCGTATTAAAATCAGGTGAATTCGACAAAGGTGCGAATCTGAATTTCAAAATTTCATTTATAAAGAACGGATGCGCTGGTTTATCCAGATGTAAGGTCTGAATAGATGCCATAATCACACATGGTTCGTTTTTTGATCAATTCAAACTCTTGTTCACTTATCAAGGATAGTGTCAGTAATTGCCTGAGCATTGCAATTTGCATACTGTACCTCAACAAATCCGTTTTCAAGCGATCATCCCCTCAAACCGAATTTAGGTAGCAATATGGCCAGTAGAATCAAGGCCTTCTACTAACCTTTTCATTTTGAGGCTCAAATCGGGTACCTAAATATCAAGTTCATGTTTGTTAAACGAAAACCCTACAGCACTTCGGTAATATGACCGAAGTACTGTAGGGCTGTAATATGCGTAATATGCTTCTTATAGGTCACTCCACAAAAGGAAAATACGGTCTCCCATACAACACTTGAAAATCGGCATCGAATATGTTCCGATAAACGACTTGTAACCGGCTGGATGACGCATCAATGACCTTGCCGTTACCGGCATAGATACCGACATGCGTAATGTCAATAAACCGCCCATTTTGTTCGTAACTCCAGAAAATCAAATCGCCGGCCAACAGCTCGTCCCGGGTAAGGGAAAGTCCGTTATCCACGATAAACCGGCCCTGCTCCGCGGCCGTGCGGGGCAATGTTACGTCTAATTGCCGGTATACCCACTGTACGAGGTAACTGCAATCCGTATAATTGTCCTGGCCTGCTTTTAACTGGCTGTATGGATCGCCTAACCGAGTCAAAGCCAGCTCGACAGCCTGGCTCCCGAACACACCGGCTGGCAAATCGGTCATAATCGCTTCAAACTGTTCCGAGGTCAATCCAGTATCTGCGTTCTTTCCAAGAATAGCAAACATCATGGGACGAAATTCTGCCGACAGTAGTTCATTAACTAAATCGACCTGCTCGGTAGAAAAATCATAATGAGAGGCTTGCTGATCTGCTGTTCGGGCAGTAATCGACAATTGCAAGACGCGTTCGTATTCCGTCACCACATGTTCCTCAATGCTCCCATCTTCCTTCTCAATGAAGACGAGCTCTGTATGCTCCAGCGTTTCGACATGCGAATCGATCTGATTCATATCCCAAAAGACTGTTTGCAGCATCTCCACTCTCTGACGATCCATAGTTACCACATCGAATCCGGCTTTATCCGTTGACGTTTTAACGGCGAAAACGGCCAATACGTCCGGCCAATTATCGATGCGGGTGTTATCTGCGCTTTCAACGTAATGGATTTCTACTCGATCCACATCTCCGGCCGCTTGTTTCACACTCTCTATTTGAATGGCAAACTGAGCATCGATATCTTCAACAAGGAAGGCTATCTTATTCGTACCGCTCTCTGAATTTTCATCGGCAACAAATATACCAAATGGTGATGAAAGTACCGCGGCGATCACCATGACGATACACAACAAGATAATTACGACGCTGCTTCCTCCAAGTAAAACCGACAATCCCTTTAAAAGTAGTGTAGTAGCTTTGACGAGCATTTTGATCAGCCGAAGATTCATTCGAGCCTCAGCTCGCGACCATTGTATCGAACGCCGGGCCTGCATTACGGATTGCATCATTTGTTTCCGCGGGGCGAAGTGCTTATCTTCCTTATGAGGAGTATTGCCCTCGCCTGATGCGGATGAACGAATCGATTTTATGGCTGGAGACAAGATTTTTAAGGTGCGCCTTTTGCGAATATCTCCTTTCAACTTCATTCTCCCCGAAAAAGAAGAAGGAACGGAAGAACTATTCATCCGCCGCTGCGCAGGTGCTTTCGTCTTTTCATCATGACCGAATCTGGTTCTCGAATCTGTGTGAGCAGGCGACTTCTTTTTCCCGGCAGGTTGAAAACTCATGATTTTGGGATCGGCCCTTAAGGGGCGCGCTACCGCCTTATCTGGGGAAACACGTCGCTTCCGTCTGGACATACGAGGTTCAAATTGCTTGGCTGGCTTACGCAGCAATTTGACGCGAATGATCGGCCGCGAATCCGGGACAACATGTTTATCAGTTTGATGAAATCGGTAACGTTGAAGCCATCGCTTGCTCATTTTCACTAATAGTATCTTCTTGACACGAACTACTGTGCTGGCTGTTCTTTGCATGCGCGCATGGATACGGTCCCGTGTTTGCTCTGTAGAAGATCGAGAGCTGTCATGCTCCTTGTATCTAGCGGTCCGTTTTCTATCAAGCATTCCGCGCTTGAGCACACGGACGCGCCTGCTTATCCGTTTAACCGATTTGAGCAGTATCCTGCTTTTAATCTTTTTCAAGGCAAGCCCCCCTAACCTGTAATATTTATCGGGTTCGCTCGCTTTTCGGCTTGAAGTCTGCCGTTTGGTTCCTGCAATAATCCGGATAGCGAAGGCGTATAGCTTCAAAGAAGTAAAGAGCAAAGCCACAATCGAAAAGTTCGTGCGGAGTTGAATAGCGTTCCTCTCCGGTCTGGCTCCAACCATTCCAAAGATTAAACGCTAATCGGCATGTTCGGATAGAGCTTCCGGTTTGCCAAGAAGCGGATAAGCTTTCCGGTTTAATGCCGCCATTTAAAAAATCGAATACATCGTGAATATGGACGCGGGTATCTTTCGATATTCCTAACGTATAGAATAATGAACGGTGATAACTATCCGAGCATTGACGTTCTGCCAACATTCGATAGTAGAAGGATTCATGTTCGGAGTCACGAAACAGGGTAGGCATCATACATTTTCTCCTCTCAAAATGATTTGTGACAGCAAAAGAGCCAATGAAAACAAGGCTTCTTTACTAACCCTTTCATTTTGGAGTTCAAATCGGGTACTTTATAAGATTAAAATTATTATAAGGACACTAATCATGACACAAAATCGTCATGCGGCATCTGGAGGAGGGTATGTGGGAGCTGTCATAACGGATTTACTAAATTTGATTACATATGTATGGAACCGGACTGTTTTCAAACTTTGAGAGACCCAGTGGCAGAAGGCAAATCTTGCTTGGATCGAATAATTTGAGCGAGGGAAAGAAATTTTATACGATCAATGGAATCAACCCATCGTGCTTATGATCACTGATGGGTTGACTTTAGTTATTGAGCTATTCACTTTCAACATGTTAATGATACCCATGGTATTCAAAAAAATCCTGAACAATAGCATTAAACTTTAAAGGTTGGCACAAATGGATTGGATCAAGAGTATCATTGATTAGGCTTAACGATATCCCCTGCTTGAAGTTGTAGCACCAAGTGAAGTAGAAGCCACCCTCAATTATGCACAAGGAAGGCGCATGCACTTAGCGTTATATTACAGAAAAATCCTTCGCGTTGCTTCGTCGCACTAGAAAGCATTCCTATAATCGATCCCCTTCGCAAGTGATCAGGCGAAACCGACTGCCTCATGCCCAGCGAATGTTTCTACTTTCCACTCCGCTTTCATGCTTCCTCTACCAGATCACAAACTTAAATGCCACTTCGGTTCAGGCTTATAAACGTTTTTTAGATTGTTGTATCTAGCTCCAGTTTCAACTCATTTTGAGAAAATTGTTCCCCCATAAAAACAGCTACATCATGCACCTTCCCTTGCGGCTGAATGCGAAATAACTCCAATTGTCGGTATGCAAATTGAAACAACATGCGTTCCCCAGTTTCTGCTGAGGTAAAAATACCTTTTGCCCGATAAACCTTGTCCGGCAATTGGCTTACGAACTGTTCGAAACGTTCACTGTCAATCGGTTGATTAAAATAATGCGTATAGACCATGACATGATCGTAGGAATGCGAGTGATTCCCATCATGATCATAGTCATGGTGGTGATCATGCTCATGGTCATGGTGGTGATGTTCGCATGTATGCTGTACATTTTCTTCATTATGATGCTGACCTTCTTGAACAGGAACAAACTCATGCGCTTGTAGAACTCCTTCTATCCAAGATTGATCGAACTCACAATAGACCGTGGAATAAATAGCAGCTACCGGATTGACCAGATGAATGATTTGTTTCATTTCATCTAACTCCGTTGTGCTTATCAGGTCGGACTTATTAACTAAGAGCATGGATGCGCATCGGATTTGATCCCGTATCAAATGATACGTTCTCCCGGATCCCTTACGGTGCCATTGCGAAATGGCTTCAGGAAATCGTTTTTCTATCCGCATTGGAAGAGGTTTTGAGTTCAAGCGAGTTGGCGCACCGTAAAGAAGGGGAAGGTCCTTACCCGGAGCAGTTCGAGCTATTGAATCAGATTTTTGGAATGAGTCCCAAAGAATTTGAAGCGCGGCTAGAGTCGTTTGATCAGCACATCCAAAAGAAGGGCAAGTTAGGTAAATGAATCGAAACACAGCCTTAACAACCGGTCCGATCGGAAAAACGTTGTTCTTTTTTGCAATGCCATTTCTAATTGGAAATGCACTTCAGTCGCTTAACGGGCTTGTGAATTCGATATGGGTCGGGCAGCTTTTAGGGGAGCAGGCACTGGCGGCTACATCGGGTGCAAACACGCTTCTGTTCTTCTTGATTATGAATTGTTCCTCCGTGAGGACTTCCCCGAACTTCAAATTCATCATTTCTTGATAATTTCTCATGTTATTTCATCTCCTTTGATTTCATAATTCCTCGGAAAAACAAGTTTGCAGTATGTCGAATGTATGCTTCTACCGGCATCCTTCTAACCTCAACCATTTCCTTATACAAATGTGGCTCAAACAAGTTAATGAAAGCAGAAGACATAAACTCGACCGGTAATTCGAGATCGAATAACCCTTCACTTTTTCCTTCGTTCAAAATCTCATGTATGCCGCTAAAGATTCGGGGGAGAATTTCATTGATCTCCGTTTCGTACGATTTGAAGAGCGTGGTCATGTCGGAACTGCTCTTCAGCAAAAATTGAAAAAAGACCCCAGTCAATTCACGTTGCAGGAGATATTCGAGCTTTTCTTTTGGACCATTCGCAAGAGCTTTCGCTTCTTCGACGGAACCGAGAAACGACTGCATTCTGGGCTTCACCAACGCATAAACAAGATCCTCTTTCTTTGGGAAGTGTAAGTATAATGTGCCTTTAGCAACACCAACCCCAGCAGCAATCTCATCCATACTGACATCGTGGTAGCCTTTTTCCAGCAACACCTTTTCAGCGTAATCTAGAATAAGTCGTTCTCGCTCCTCACGCTGTTTTTCCTTCAAAGAAATTCTTGGCGTCATATTTCGTAGTATCTCCCTTCTTAGAATTTAAATTCACTTTATGACTTTACAGTCATTATAAAACAATGTGTTAACAGATTCAATCGGTTTTCGTTATCCCACTATATAATCCATTTTTATATTGATCATTTATTCGGAAGGATTCCTCTAAAAAAATCCGCAGCCCCCAAAAAGCAAGGGAATCATCTTATAATAGCTCAGAAAGATGGGTGTGAAACCAGAAAAGAAGGGAACCTGCGCGAACGCAATCGTTACGCAACTGCCCGAACCATCCGTCCCCGATTCCCGCCAACCGATCACGCCCAAGTTGCTCGCGATTTCCCTCGACTGCATTGGCAGAAAACAGCAGAAAAGCCGAGAAATCGCGAGAAATCGCCCCTATATGCGGCTACATCGCTCCAGATCGTTCGATTTGACTAAATATCCGTGTTGTCCATATAAAAGGAAAGGGTATGATGACAGCAAGGTTACCAAGACACTCAAGGAGGAGAATGGAATGAGACGGTTGGAAGGCAAGATCGCGTTGGTTACGGGGGCGGCTTCCGGTATGGGACGCACCGCAGCGTTGGCCATGTTGGGGGAAGGCGCAAAGGTTATCGCCCTTGATGTCAATGAATCGGGCTTATCGAGTATGGCTGCACCGTTCTCGGATGAGATAACCGCCATCCGTTGCGATGTCAGCAAGCAAAATGAAGTTGCCGATGCCGTCCGTGCCGGCATTCGGCGATACGGCGGCCTTCATATCTTGTGCAATTGCGCCGGCATAGCAACGGGAGCTCCCCTGCTGCAGACGACGAATGCAAATTGGCGCCGAACCATCGCTGTGAATTTGACCGGCGTCTACTACGTTTGCCGGGCAGCCATTCCTTACATTCGAGAATCCGGCGGCGGCTCGATCATCAACTGGGGATCGATCGCCTCCGTCGTGGCAGAAGCCGACATGGCGGCGTATTGTGCCAGCAAAGCCGGCGTACTCGCATTGACGAAAGTAATTGCCGTAGAGCACGCCACGGACGGCATACGCGCCAATTGCATTTGTCCCGGGATGATCGATACGCCGATGGCCGAAACGTATTATGAAGCCTATGGCGGGAAAGAGGCGTTTGTAGAAGAAATTGCGGAGTGGCAGCCGCTCGGATTGGGGACGCCGGAGCAAGTCGCGAATATCGCCGTGTTCCTCGCATCGGACGACTCCGCCATCATGACCGGGGCAGCGATAATGGCCGATGGCGGATTCACGGCGATGTAAGACGATCCTTTCGCGAGGGGCCCGTTGTTATCTAATGAATTTAAGGCTGCGACGCTTCAAGTTTTGATCTAAGTCAGCCATGATCTAGTCCATCTAACTGGCCTGCTAATGCGGCGCGCTAGCCAGCCAAGTCTAGTTGCGCCCATGTTTGCAAGTAATTGCCTATCCCGCGGCAGTTTCCTCCACACACAGATCGTAACGATCCTCATGATGGTCCTGCCACTATTCGTGCATTCTCAAAGTTCATAAAATTATTACTCGAAAAGACACAGTTGTCATGAAGTTTCAATACACAAATCGCCTTAATACTCGTTCTAATGGTCCGTTCAGATGATTTATTTCTAATATGGTAGCCAATAGAACAGAAATTCCCCAAATACCCACAGCAATCAAAGCAGCGATACCGTTACTTACATGTCCTCCTAAATCAAGCGCTGCCGGTGATAAAAATAAAACGAGCATCGCTTCATTCCAAACAAAAAATGTTAATGAACGCTTCCCTAAAGCAACTAACGAGAATACAAAGTGCCCTGGCTTCACTAACTTTGCACCCATGATCCCGAAGATCGCCGCATAAGCCACCCCTCCTGCGATTCCGGTTACGATATGCAATCCGTTCAGTAAACCGGCGGTAAATAACTCGGGATGCCATACGGCGCCGATTAAGGCCAAAGGCAGCGCTCCCAGTAAGGAAACCGTTAATCCTATTCCGGTTATGAGCTTAAGGATGTTTATCTGCTGTTCCAGCTTGGTCAATAGTTGATGCCTGGCCATCCACATCCCGAGCAGGACGGAAGGCAAAATCGGGAACATAACATGAATCGAGATTGGAATAACAGGAAACGTAATGAATCTAATCATGGATGTACCAAGCAAGGTGTCATTCGCTGCAACCTCCGACGGAAAACCGTACCCTCCGATGTTTTGCATATTGAAACCCCACAATATCGGAATGAACAGGATATAGAACAACGTGATCAACATCAAGATGCGAATGAGAGGTTTGATCTCTCGCGTTAACAGCGGGCTGACAAGAAGTCCGGCGATCCCATAGGCCATCAGAATATCTTGACCGCCAATGAGGACCGCTAGCACGATGCCAAATCCAATCAAATACCAGGAGCGTCGTCGTGTCGTCTTTAAGGCAACTTGCTCGCTTTTCCCTTTCGAAATTTGACTCTTAAAAGCTAAAACTAGTCCGTACCCAAACAGAACGGCAAACATCGCTCTGGCCCGGTTATCGATCACAAGCACGCCCAAGACATTCACGGCTTGATCAAAAAAGGTGACGCCTGCCACCCGATGCATGATCCCTGGTTCGCTGGCGTACAAATATAATGGGGCATGCGCAAGCGCAATGAGGAGCAGCATCGCGCCTCTGGCCAGATCTAATGAAACGGCACGCTTTGCACTGCCTGCTGTGCTATTGTTTAATGGATCGGACATACTGCTCTTCACCCTGGTCTTTGACAAAGATCCCTAACTCGTTCAAATCCTTGCGCAGATGCTTCGCTTTTTTCTTATCTCCGTCCCGAAGCGCGTTTCGTCTTTCATACAATATTGCATTCGCACTCGAGTTGAACCGCTCATCTTCCAATTTCCACAGTTTATACTCGGGTTCATACGGATCATGATCCACCCATGGGAAATCATGGAACAAGAAGGTGTCTTTCAGTTTGCTTGGAGGTATGTCTGAAAGTTCACACAACCATTCTCGATCTGCTTGGTCGATGACCACCACTTGACGCTGGTCTGCATAAACGGCTTTTACATTAGCCCTGGCGATTTGCTTTACCTGGTCATCCTTACTTACATGGATGTCTTCTGAACTAATTCTCATTTTTAAAGCTTCACTATAGATTGTTAAAGAAAAAAGAATGCCTGCAATGAGGCCAATGCACATACAAATAATTGAAACCCAAACAGGATTAAAGGAATCTAAGAGCTCTATAACTCGTGCTTCCGCAAGAAAAGGCAGTTTCTTAAGCAACTCTAGCAACCGGGGGATAAACCATCCGATGGCTCCCATCAGGATAGGGCCAATTCCAACAAGCAGTTTCTCTACAAATCCCAATCCAATCACGCTGGTGTTCTTCATGATTTGCACTCCCCTCCTCGCTGAATCGTGTGAAACGCTCCATCAGACAATGAGCCTCTTCACCATTTTAATAAGTTCATCCGCGTATTGCTCCGTAGGGATAGGCGAATTGACCCTCAGCATCCTTTCTTCGATTGCTCCCGCAATAATGGAAGCTACAATTTCGGGTTGAAAGCTTTGAGTAAACTCATCCTTTTGTTGGCCTTCCTTGAGAATATCCAATAACATTGTTTTAAGTTCATCTTCTTCATTCTCCTCCCCCATTCTGTAATAGGCCACATCATCTTCATTTCGGGCATTAAAGACAATCTCAATCAAGGCAATATTATCGTTGGAATGGGTTTCTTGATACGCCAGATGCGCCTCAATATAAGCTTCCAGTTGGCCCGTCGGAGTATGAGCTAGCACAACCTTCCCGCTAATAAAGTCAAGCTGCTTAGCAACTAAAAAATGCAACGTATGATTAATTAGATCAAGCTTGTCATGAAAATGATAAGAAATCAGCCCTGTGCTAATCCCGGCCTTTCTTGCCACCTTCGTTAAACTCAAGTTGTTGTATCCAACCTCTTCCAGTGTATCAATACATGCACGAATAATTTGTTCTCTTCTGGCTTCTGCAATCAAAGAATCTGCCATATTCACTCTGCTCCTCTTAGATACTTTTTAATTGTTCGATCAAAATATTAATTGGTTGTATAATCAAATTTTAGCTGAAGACAATCGGTTTGTCAAATGAGATCTTACGTCCAGGACTTTGCCGTCCCTTAAGATTATGAAATTTGAATTTGAAAAACGGGCAGCAACCACGGGAAATGCTCCTGTAATAGCTGCCCATTCCTTCTAGGCATATATCGCTTCTTGACAAGAGGGCCTGATCATATCTGTCTATCTTCTTCAGGCAACTCGATGCGTTTTCTTGTGGTTTTGCAGATGACAATCCTTTGAAAAATATTATTCCGTCACCTTCAGCTGATCTGACACCAAATTTCTTCATGCTAGGCTCCAGTGACGGAGGCAAAGCCGGATGCTTGATCGTCTCCAGAGGCTCCAGAAATAGAAGCTCCCTTTCCAAGCCAAGAGCCAAATCAGAAAAGCATTAAAAAGGATTGTAGTGAAGTCATCTTCAGTAAGCAGCTTCCTCACATAATCATGTAATGTTACCCAACCGAAGCATCCGAATACGAGAAGTAGGATAATTTGTCCGTTGAGCACAAAGGAGCCGATCTGTATCGTGTACAAAGCACTCCCCCTTTCATGTCACTCTGGCAATAGAAAATACCACTTACCTGCTTCTCACCAAGAGTTCTACTGCTTCTTGCACCACTTTGCTAGTATTCCCCCCCGACGCTTGTTCTTCCAGAATACATTGCTCCAGATTCACAGCCACAACAAGAGCCATCGTTTTATCTATAGCACTGCGCACGGCTGCAAGTTGGCTAACCACATCCTTACAGTTCTTCTCTTCTTCCATCATCTTGAGTATGCCTCGAATTTGTCCTTCTGCACGAAGCAATCTTCTTTTCATACTCTCATCACATTTCATTTCTGCAACCCCCTTATACGTGTGTAGGTATATATTATAACCCAAAAATCATCATTGATGACCCTAATCTCTATCAGCAATTATAAAACATAGGCAAATATCTTCGGATTTACCCCTGCTTTTGTTCCAAGAATTCTTGCGGCTATATTAATCGATCTTCGATTTCGGCCGAGCAAAACAATTTTATCGCCTGGTTGGATGTGATTCGCCCAAACAAATGGCAATCGGCCTAGGAAAATATGAATGGAGTCTTCCAAATGATTCTTATAATAATCAGGTGATTCGCGAATGTCTACCCATTTGAACTGATTAGAACCTTTTATTAAACTTAATTCTGCATAATCTATATAATGAAGGCCTTTCACTGGCCATTGATTTCGAAGTTCATAGATCACCGGGATAATCATCAGTAATAATAACCACTTCATAACACGACCTCCTTTAAAAATCGGGTGGCCTGCGCCACCCGATCCGTTTGTGTCATTATCCTTTCTTCACAAAGAACGTAAATATACCATTCTCTTCTTTCACATCAACCAACTCATGATTGGTCTGCTTAACCCAGGCTTGGAGGTCGTTCATGGAGCCCTTATCGGTAGTTTGCAGCTCCATAAGTTGACCTGTCTGAATCGAGTCGATTCCTTTCTTGGCCTTCACAATCGGCATCGGGCACACTAACCCCTTTGCATCGATAACGATATCTGCCACCCGTTCTCCCTCCTCATTAAAAATTCAATGTGACTTGCGCATCGAAGGCATAATCGAGAAAAGCTGCCGCTCCTCCAACTTCAATGCCATCGATGAAATCTTCTTTGGCGAATCCCATGGCATCAACTGTCATCTGACAGGCGATCATCCGCACGCCGGATTCCTTCGCAATCTCAAGCAATTGTGCTATTGTCGGAACATTCGCTTTTTTAAACCCTTCCGTTAAACCCGCATTTTCCGGCTTAAGTCTGAGCATTTGTTCCGAATTCCGGTGAATGATCGATAAGCCTTCAAAGGTAAAGAAAATCCCTACTTCTGCGTCTAGAGCTGCTGCGGCCGTTGCGATATTCAGCACCTTATACGCTGTTTCCAAGCCTGCGGAAGATGCGATAATTGCTACTCTTTTGTTTGTCATGTTATTGTCCTCCTTAAGGGTAAATAAATTTTATTCGTCACTTTCTGTGGCTCCTTGCCACCCAGACATACCGGGAACGACATTCTTTACTTTTGAAAACCCGCGCTCCACAAGCAATTGACAAGCTATATCACTTCGGGAACCCGATCTGCAAATGACATAATATTCTTGATCCTGCTGCAGTTGCCCCAGCTTCTCTTCAAGTTCACCCATCGGTATGGAAAGCGCTCCGGGAATCCGCGCAAAACTGTATTCCGCAGGTTCCCGCACGTCCAGCACACAGACCGTCTCGCCGGAAGCAAGCCTGTCAGCTAATTCTTCGTTACTTATAACATAAGGATACTTCGTTTCGGTTTTTGTCTCATGCTCCGAGGCTTTCCTCAAAAAGTGACGGAATACACCATTCGCTTCCTTCAACCCAATATACTGGTGACCCGTGCGGCTCGCCCAGCTTTGCAGGTCTGAAATGGAGCCTTTATCCGTGGCGCGAACCTCCAACACTTCACCCGCTTGGATTTCCTCCATGGTTTTCTTGGTTTTTACGACCGGCATTGGACATGCCAATCCTTCACAATCCAAGACACGATTCGTTTGAATCACAGCTGTCATTCTTCATTCCTCCCAACCTTAGTCATATGATACATCCCCGTCCCACTCCAGCATGCCTCCGGGCATATTAGCCACTTTATAACCTAGCCCCTCCAGGAGCTCACAAGCCAACGAGCTGCGACCGCCACTGCGACAAACAATAATATATTCTTGCTTCAGATCCAGTTCTATGTGCCTTTGATGGATGGACCCCAGCGGAATATGCCTCGCGCCGGGAATATGACCGGAAGTCCACTCATCCGGTTCTCGCACATCCACAACCTGAAGTTTTTCCCCTTGTTCCAAACGATGTTTCACTTCATCAGGAAGAATATCCTTCGAATATTTGCCCGCCACAATTATTCATCCTCTCTACATTAATATCTCAAACCAAATTTTAACGACAGTTGCTGAAATTAATCCGGCTAGGACCCATTGTAGTACTTTCATATTCATCGTTTTCCCTACTTTTGCCCCCAGTGGCGATGCAATTATGCTCGCCACGACCATGACGATAGACGGAATCCAAAGCAGTTGCCCGCCCATGATCTTGCCGGCCGCCGTCCCGGTCGAGGAAATGAAGGTGATGACCAAGGAAGAAGCAATCGCTACCCTTGTCGGAATCTTGAGCAACACGAGCATAATCGGTACCGTTATAAATGCGCCGGCTGCACCAACAATACCTGACATCATTCCAACGAATCCCGCAGCGCCGAATGCCAGTCTCTTATTAAATTGCAGATTCGACAGGTTACCGGCATCATCGCCCTTCTTCGGCATAAACATCATCGCCGCGGCGACCAGCGCCAACACGGCATAGGTCAAATTAATCGCGCTATCGGGGAGAAATTTTGAGCCATAACCTCCGAGAAAACTTCCGATGATAATAGGGATACCCATGTACAAAACGAGCTGCTTATTGATGAAACTCCCTTTCCGGTAAGCGAAGATACCGGCTAGCGTCGCGAAAAACACCTGGACCGCGCTCACCGCCGAAACTTCCTGCGCCGTAAAAGCAATGAAGCTAAACGCAGGCGGAATGTACAAGAGCATCGGATAATTGATGATGGATCCTCCGATTCCGACCATTCCGGAGATAAAGGACCCCGCAAAGCCTATTACAAATAAAGTGAGTATCCATGCCAAATCGAGTTCCATTGAAATCCTTCTTCCTGTATTTCATAATAAATGCAACCACTTCTTATTTGTCATGAACTGCGCAACGATTCGGCCCCAACTCCATCTCACGTTGTTCTTCTTCATTCGGGGTCAATTGGCCCATGTTTGTTTGTCGAATCTCCTGATAAGCATTCGGTTGGGGTGGAAGATGCTCTGTGACCGTAACTCGGAACTCTTTATCGTCTTGAATGTTTAGCCCTGGATTTGAACGGTACAAATCACCCAATCTTGCGGACACCTTCCCGCCTTCACCAAGCTCTGTCACTTGACCGAAATGCGCGGGGAGAACAATCAAATCCTCAGACAGGTTCTTGTAGGTTTGATAAAGCGTTGTTCGCAAATCATCGACCCAATCCTCCGCTTTCCCCGCAAGATCGGGACGACCGATCGAAGCTATGAATAAGATGTCTCCGGTAAGTAAATATTGATCATCGACAATCAATGATGTGCTGCCAATGGTGTGTCCCGGCGAATGGAGAGCTTTCATTTTTATTAGTGTGTTGCCAATCGTAATCGCGTCTCCGTTATCCAGCGGTTCGTATTCGAAGGTAACTTCTGCCCCATCTCTCGGCGGCAGCCAGTACTTCGCATTCGTTTTCTCGGCTAGCCATCTCCCACCGGAAATATGGTCTGCGTGAAGGTGCGTGTCAAGCGTATGCTTAATCTGCACGCCGCGCTGTTCAGCAAACTGCTCAAATACATCTATCATCCGTACGGCATCAATTACGGCAGCTTCCTTGCCGGAGATCACCATGTAAGACAAACAGCCCTTTCCGATTCGAACGAATTGGTACAGCTCTCCGCCATCTTTCAAACTCCCCACCTTCACCGGCTCCAAATATTCACTCCACGCCTTCATACCGCCTTCCAAGTAATACACGTTTGTTCTGCCTGCTTCAACAAGCTGCTCGGCAACGAACTTAGACGATCCCTCTTTCGCACAAACAACCAAGATATCTTTGCCATTCGGTATTTTATCGAAGGCAGAATCCACCCCATCCAGCAAATCAAAGTAAGGAATGTTCATAATGTCAATCTTTCCGCCTTCAATTCTCCAGTTGTCGTACTCCGACGTATTGCGTACATCGAGTATGAACAGTTCCTCGTTCTTAAGCAGCTTCTTTGTCAGTTGTCCCGAAGTCATAGGCTTTATTGTGGCTGTAACCATTTAATACCGGCCTCCTCAATCATGTTTGGTTTTATATTGTTGTTATGGAGTTTATAATCATCTCCAATACCTAGTGGGGTATTTAAATGAGTGAAAATTAATACCCATAGGGGTATATGTATATACTAATTCATCTCCGCGTCGCTGTCAACCATTACAGTGACATGGATCATATTATAATATTCCTGGTTGAAAAATCCCCTCGGCAAGCCTTATACTTTTACTGTTTTTCTGAAGCAATAACAGTTTATATTTTTCTGCTCTTTTTAAACAAAGAAGAGCCTGTCCAAAAACTAAAAGGCTGAAAGACTGGCAAAGGGACGGCTAGTCGCTAAGGAAGCTGGGTAACGTTATGAATATTCGTTAAAATTTTCACCGATTCCAGCCCGATCATTTAACGTTACCCAGATTCTTTAAGCAGAGCTTACCTACTGCACAGTTACCTCCGCATGTGCTTTTAAGTACGTAACAGCTAGCTCGCCCTTCACTCTGAACATACCTGGCTTAGCATATTGAGCAATCCCATGCCCCCTATAAGACGATTGACAAACATCGTTAAAAGGGGTATTATCAAAGAGCAATGTTAGTTACCACTAACTAAAAAGAAGGGGGGGGATATACGTGAGCATAAAATCAGAAAACACTGCCGATAAAATACTTTCCTCTACCGTGGATTTAATGTCTGAGAAGGGGTACAAGGCGGTAACGATTAAGGAAATCGCTTCCGCAGCATCCGTCAGTGAAATGACCGTATTTCGGACATTTGGCTCTAAGAAAGCCATATTAGATGCCATTATTAATAGTTACTTATTCTCTGCACCGATCGAGCAGATCATCCAAAAGAACATCACATATGAGCTAGAAACTGATTTGTTAATGATCAGCAAGTTGTATCATGATGTGCTAAAGAGAAACAAAAAAATATATTTAATTTCCATCATGGAACGGAAAACAATGCCTGAGATCCACTTAAGCGTGCACAATAATGCTGTAAAATTTCTGAAAATCGTTACTGAATATCTCCATACCATGCAGCAAAAGGGCAAGGTAGCTAAGGGCAACCCAGAAGCCCAGGCCTTAACAATCATGAGATATAATTATGGGAAGTTTGTTGCCAGCACCCTGTTGGAAGGAACTGCGTCAGCGATATTGGATGATGATTTAGAAGAGGCAATAGCTATAATAGGCAGGGGATTAAAAACATAATTTTTTTAAGTAATATGTTAGTTAATGATAACTAACTAATCGGGAGGTTTGTGGTTTGGAACGCCTATGGACAAAATCGTTTATTGGATTGATCTTGACTTTGTTTTTCTTATGCTTTGGATTTTATTTACTCCTCCCTACCTTACCCCTTTATATTAAAGAATCAGGTATTGAGGAATCACAACTCGGATTAATTATCGGTAGTTTTACGTTATCCGCAGTTGTTGCTCGTCCGATTATTGGAGGGTTATTGGATCGTTACGGCAGACGCTTCTTTATCATCGCCGGACTGATTGTCTTTGCTATATCTATGTTTCTATATAATTGGGCAAGCGGAATTCTATTCTTGTTTCTTTTGCGAATACTCCATGGCTTCGGATGGGCGATGTCGACCACAGCCATCGGGACTTCGATTACCGATGTGATTCCTGATCATCGTCGAGGCGAGGGAATGGGATGGTATGGCTTGTCGATGACTGTATCCATGGCCATAGGGCCCATTATCGGCGTATGGATGGTCCAAAGCTACTCTTTTAACCAATTAATTCATGTTGCTTTTTGTTTATCGATTTCTGCGATTCTTATCGCTTTGCTGACTAAGGTTCCAGTGTTACGGTCGGACAACAAAGGAAAAATCGCATATTTTGACAAATCCATCTTCCCCATTTCTATAGCTATTTTTTTCTTGGCTCTGACCTATGGGGGCATTACTACATTCATGCCACTGTTCGCCGAGTCGATTCATGTTAACGCAGGTACTTTCTTTTTGGTCTATGCCATTGCGCTGACCGTCACCCGTCCTATAGCAGGAAAGCTTGCGGATCGTTATAACGAAGGTTCAATTATTATCCCATCTTTACTCGTTACAATCGCAGCTCTACTCCTCTTAAGTTTATCGAACGGATTACTCGGCGTTATTGTATCAGCAATTCTGTATGGAATTGGGTTTGGATCAGCGCAGCCCACACTTCAAGCAGCCATTCTCAACCTAGTTTCTCCTACGAAAAAAGGAGTGGCCAATGCTTCCTTTTTCACGGCTATGGATTTAGGGATTGGGTTGGGATCCATCCTGCTCGGACTAGTTTCTCAGTTCTTGGGTTACCCCTTTCTATTTACGGTATGTGCTGTTTCCGGATTCCTGTCATTGTTAATTTTCATTGTTTTTGTTAGACGGACATTATTACGTAGAAAGGAGGCGGATAACCACTAGGAGATTCATTTGACAATGTAGGTCTAATCTCATTCTATCTACACCTTCAAGGAGGAAGCGACAATGACAACCACTCATTTAGAGATTGGAATTATTCTCGGCAGTTCGCGCCCAGGCAGAGTTAGCCCGCAAGTCGGGAACTGGATCAAGACAATTGCCGACCAACGCGGGGATGCAATATATGAAATCGTAGATCTTGTAGACTACAACTTACCGTTCTTTGGAGACCCTGCAGGTGAGCAGCAAGTGGCCGCTTGGGCTAAGAAAATATCCCGTTTGGACGGATTTGTCTTCGTTACAGCCGAATACAATCACAGCATCACAGGGGTATTAAAAAATGCACTTGATTCAGCACGTACCGAATGGTACAACAAAGCGGCTGGTATTGTCAGCTATGGTTCCTCAGGTGGAACACGAGCAGCTGAACATTTACGTGGAATACTTGCGGAAGTACAAGTGGCGGATGTTCGCACACACCCCGCTCTAAATTTATTTACGGATTTTGAAAATTACACGGTTTTTAAACCATCCAACTTACACATCGCACATGTGAATGACATGTTGAATCAAGTCATAAGTTGGTCTACTGCATTAAAGTCAGTTCGCTGCTAAATAAACTGACAGAACATAACTTTACTTTAAAAGCTCGGCGTTTAGCTAAGTTGCCTTACAATATCGTGTACATCAACGTGAGATCGTTTCTCAATAATCTTGCCGTCAACAATCCGCAATAACATCATAAGCGAGAATCTAACAGTTTTTCCCGACGCGGGGACCCCGAAAAATGGGGTGCCTGTATGTGTACCTTCAAATATAAAATACACTGCTACTTGATCCGCTTCAGCAACCATAACTTTTATTGGCATTTTGAAGCTTGGAAAGGCATCAAAATTTTTCTTTTCGGATTCTATTAGACCTTCTACGCCATGAAACGGTGTATCAACTTGTGGGTAAAACACAAAGTCTTTATGGCAGAAATCTTTAAGTGCATCATAGTTCTCTTGCTCGATGGTCTCATAAAAACGACGTGCTAAATCCTTGTTAGCCTCAACCGACATCGTATTATCGCGCTCCTCGAATTAGAATGTGAATGCTTCTCCGTCATTGGGCACTAACACATTAGAGGAGATCCCTTTTTCATGAATAAAGCTTTTCAATTCTTCCCTTGATAATGTCCAATGGTTTACAGCCTCCATATGAACAGAAATAATTTTCGCGTTAGGTGCCGCCTGATGCACGCGGAAGATATCCTCTTTCCCCATCACCAGAGAACCGCCTTGCAGGAACTGATTATCTCCCCCATTTACAATGATGACTTCAGGTTTCTGTGTTTCGATGGTTTCCTGAACCGCTTCATACCAAACGGTATCTCCAGCCACATACAGCGTTTTTTCACTCGAGTGCTTAAAAACAACACCGCAAACATGGCCGGCAAGCTTTAAAATTTCTCCTCTTCCGTGTTCACCTTTTGTTTTAATTAATTGAACATCTCCAAAGGTTGTATCTTCTTGTAAAACTTCAACATTTTCGAAACCGGCGTTTCTTACTTCCGACGCATCTTCTTCATTTTGTACGAACAGTTTAATTTTCTTCGGCAACAGCTCTTTTGCTGCATCATCCCAGTGGTCTAAATGCAGATGAGTGACAATCACGGCATCCAATTGGTTAATGATATGGTCAATGGATGTTGGCAAGCTAACCAACGGATTTTTTTGGTCCTGTCTTAACGAATCAGGGAACGGAGGATATGTCCCCTTTTCTGCCAAAAATGGGTCGATCAAAAATTTCTTTCCCGCATAATGGACAAGCAGTGTTGCATTTCGAATGAGTTGAATATTCATTGAATGATCTCCCTTTCTTTGATTAGGATATAGTTTGCTCAGCAACTAATAAATAAATACAAATTCACTTATTCGGGGATAAGGTTTACTGTATAATAAAATGATAAAGAAAACCTTGATTTCAATCGATACTTTGATGAAACGCTTTTGTATTCATTTATTTCATGGTGAAAGGATTTTGTATGGAACTTGATCAAATTGATTATCAGATTCTTCGGTTACTAGTCGAAAATTCACGCATGCAATGGAAAGAATTAGGGGAACAAATTCATATGACGGGTCAAGCCGTCGGAAATCGTATCAAAAAACTTGAGGAAAGCGGTGTAATTAAAGCCTACTCACTAATTGTCGATGAAATAAAATTGGGGCTTACGCTTACAGCGTTTGTTATCATAAAAATGAAGACACCAAATCACGATGCGTTTATCCATTTCATAAATGGACGAGATGAGGTTATTGAAGCCCACCGTATATCTGGAGAAGGCTGCTTTCATCTAACAATAAAGGTTTCATCCCAAGATCAGTTAAATCTATTCCTAAATAAACTCCTTGATCATGGAAACTATAGTTTGAATCTGTCCATACAAAAAATGAAACAAAATAGTCCGCTGGCATGATAGGCTGGCTGATCGGTGTCATAAGTTTTACAGCGGAGACGCTAAGCGGTAACTATATCGCGATATCGAGCTCATGGCGGGATTAATCGGCTGCAGTTGGTCGCGTGGTGGACGAGGCACATCTGCTAGTTCGCAAGATGTTGGAAGAAGTCCACTTCCTGTTCAATTTCAAAATTTGATGCGGCAGAGTCCCATGGTACTTTTCGGTCAAAGCGAGCTTTAGGATCGCCTGAATCTTCTGTCGTATGCGGCGATCCGTCAGCGCATCGATCTGCAGTGCAAGCTGCCGCACTACGATCGCGCCTAGACCGTTGACAACATCCGTCGTCACCTGGCGTTTACCGAGGTCGACCACGACATCTTCACGGATGGAGCGATCGATGACATCTATCGCTTTTCCAGCGGAGCAGTCATTTAATAAGCATGCTTTTTGAGACAGCACAAGCCAAGCAAAATAAAAAGAGGGACGCGAAAGATTCGCCCCCTAGTATTGTTAGCCCAATTGTCTGTAGCCAGTACGTATAATATGAATGAGATAGCTTGCAGTAAACCTATTCCTTAAGAAGGGGGACTAATACATGCTATTGCTCAAAAGAATTATCAGTAAGGCATTGGCGTGTCTTATTACTGCCTTGATTATTGCCTTTGTCTTGTCTTTTTTTGCTTATAAGCCCAACAGAATTGATCTTTTTCCAATTATAACACTTTACGTAGTTGGCTACGGTTTATTAATTGGCCTTCCCTGCTCATTTGTTGCTGATGGATTCATTAAAAAGTTGCCAAATAATCTCTATTTCTTGATGGGTTTGGTGATACATCTTTGCTTTGGCATGCTCGTGGTATACTTGTTCATCCAAAACGATGATACTTTGAATATACCACTTTTCATTTATCCCGCGCTTTTCACAGCAGTAGGAATCTGGTTGCTTGATATGATTTTCAAAAGGTATTGGACCTTAAAATAATCAACTAATTTACACCTTTTACTTTCTTCCGTCGTTCAAAAAATATAGCACTGTATCACCGTGAGTGCACCACATCAAGAGCATCCTATAATGAAATGTTAAATCAGGGTTCTGACTCTATAAAAATGAATTAGCCGAAATCAATCACGGGGACATTGAACAAATTTGAGACGAAACCGTGGATCAGAGCAACCGGTAAGAGAATTATTATACTTATAATCATCCTGATTTCATACAACAGGCTAGTCTTTTCAATTTTCTTGCCTTTTAGACGGCTTCTAAATGCACTAATTGCAATACCATAAATATTCCCGATCATGATCATGCGAATAGCGCCCAGTATCCCCCTTGCTTTTTCTGTCCCATATGCTGTGACGATACGATCCCATGCCTCTTTGGATGGATTCCCCCTCGAATCCGCATAATGCTGCGCAAAAACGATAGCCGTCATTTCATGGTCAGGAATCCCTTCAGTGAGCCCTGTTAGAAGCATTTTAATTTCCTCATCGCTCATTCCTTGCGCAAGTGCGATTTTTGTATGAGCGTATGAACAAACTTCACATCCATTCACTTCGGTTACAGCCAACATAATTCTTTCAATAAAATGAGACGACATCTTGTTTTTCTTTTTACTTCTGTTCATATATTTGAATGTTCTTAAGCCTTTATAAAGTGCAACATAAAACTCTTTAACGCCATATATTTTTTTATATAATTTCTGTTCCACTGTTATATCCCCCCCTGCTAGTATCAGCTCAAACACTCAGTTCTCTTATACTCCGCTATTTCTTTTTTCCATGGATGTCCACTCTACTTTGATTTCAGAGATCCCGTAAGCCCTCATCGTGCAGACGAGCAATCTCTTCATCCGATCGACATCATGTTTCCTCACTTCAGTTGTTGAGCGAAACGTTATAACGCAGGTATCGTGATGAAAGGAAACTTGATCAAGTGAAGTATCTATTGGAAAAGGATTATCGAAACCTTCAGACCGACTGAGCAACAATTGTTGAATCGCGGTTATTCTGGGCGCTTTCACGGAAGTTTTGTTGATCACGGTAGTTTCTACCGGAACAGGATTGCCGTTCTTGAACAAATAAATCGTGTAGGTTTCGGTAATCTCCCGGTTTTCTTCATGCGGTGCTTCCGTTCGCAGCAGTCCTTCTTCTACTTGACGAATCAATAGGCGAATTTCATCCGTTTCTTTAAAGCCTTCCATACGGTAAACTTCAACGTCATTACCATCCAAAAAGATCGTGGTCGGATTAACTTTTACGCGATACCGGTTGGTCTCTTCATGATTTATATCCAAATAGACCCTTTCATAGGCAAGGTCTTTTTGACGGTCTAACAATTCATTGATGACCGTATGCATGGTACGGCCTATCGGACAAGCGGATACTGTGAATAGGATCAGTTTCTTTACGGATACACTCATCCAGACACCATTCCTCTCTTATTTAATTTGGGAAACATACTTTTCCATGATTTCGTAATTTATCGCTCCCCTAAACGTTTCCCGGATTACTCCTTTCGAGTCCAGCAAGTAAGTCGTAGGATAAGCAACAACTTGGTAGTCTTGCATCACTTCTCCTTCCTCGTCTAACACGATGGGAAACGTAAGCTGTTCATCGTTCACAAATGTTTGAACCCCATCTGGATTTTTCTCGGTAAGCGTCATGTTAACCCCCAGGATCACCACGTCTTCTTCTTGGTAATCTTCATAAAATTTTTGCATATGGGGCATTTCCACCCGGCACGGCGGACACCAGGTTGCCCAAAAATTGAGCAGCACTCTCTTCCCCTTAAAATCAGACAATTTAACTGGATTCCCCTGCAAATCTGTAAGCGCAAAGTCCGGTGCCAATTGCCCCTTCTGAGTCCCCGTCTCTAATTCTTCAGTCCCCGATTTTGCAATCTCTGTAGTCTCTGTAGGCGACTTTTTTAAATAATCATAGGCACCGTAAGCGATGAGCCCGATCAAAACAAGTACAGCGATGATGCTTTTTTTCATTTGATTCGTCTCCTCTCGTTAAAAGGTCATCTCCCAAAACGTATATTGGGCCAGCCAAGCGCTAATTTTCTGCAGTTGTCCGGTAAACAACAAAAGTCCAAGTCCAATAAGTAGCCAGCCATTCCCTTTGGAAAGAATAGGAATCCATCGATTCATTTTTTTCATCAACTTCAGCGAGTACGTTAACAACCATGAGATCAGCAGAAACGGCAAGCCCATTCCCAGTGAATACACGGTAAGTAGACCAACCCCGTTCCACAACGTTTCAGCAGACCCAGCCAGAAGCAGAATCGACGATAATGCCAAGCCGATACAAGGACTCCAACCTGCGCCAAAAGCGATGCCAGTAAGTAGCGAACGAATAGCTCCGCGGCTTTTCTTCGATTGAATATCCCATGTTTTACCGGACGCTAATAATCGGATATTTAAAATTCCTGCCATTTGCAAGCCAAATATAATAATCAAAAGGCCGCTTATTTTTTGGATTAAATCACGTTCTTCAGCAAAAAAACGGCCAACAAAGCTTGCCGATGCCCCCATCGCGATAAAAACGAGACTAAAACCGGCAATAAAAAACAAAGACAGAACCATCAGCTTTCCCCGGTGTACGAGCAATTTGCCATCCTGAACGGATGAGCCGGTCAGATGGGAGATATAAGCCGGAATGAGCGGAAACACACATGGGGATAAGAAAGATAATACCCCTGCAGCCAAAGCTGCAAAAATCGAAATATTATTCATGGAAACCTCCTCTTTGCTTCCTTTCTTTCAACTGGCCCCATCCGGTCAAAACCATAGCCACAAAAAGAAAAATAATCTGTTGTTTGCTGAAGGATAAAAACCAAATAGGGCGATCAGAAACCCAAAACCAAAGTATGACATGTCCAATGGAAAACCAGGCAGCATAAACCGACCATTGCGGCAAATCCGATCCTTTCGAAGAAAACAAGAGAGTGATAAGAAGTGCCGTGGATAATATGGAGCTTGCTCCGTGAAACCAACCAGGCTCCCTTTCGATGATGAACAACAACATCTGGTAAGCCGACCATCCCGCCAATAGAAATACTGTCAAAATGTCCGCCCATGATGGGATAAGAATATTCAACTTTACAGCTTTCCTCCAGACATAGAGTGCAGCAACCATGGTTGCTACCCATTCCCCGCGCTCCCCGCCATCAAAATAAAGGAGCGCAGCGGGCCGCTGGATGGCCTCTACCGGATAAAAGATCAGGAAACTCGCCTTCCAAACGATCATCCACAGCCAGAATGCGTTGGTTACAACGGACAAAATGGTCCGCCATTCCGTCATGTTTCGAAGGCGATAACGTAACATCAGCCAACCTGCTGCTCCAAAGCTTAAATGCAGAATAAGTTGTCCGTTCAAGACAAATGAACCGATTTGAATATTGTGCAATGGAATTCACCCCCCTCACAAAAGACAATAACGCGGTATTTTAAAGAAATGATTAAGCAACTGGTAAAATGTACATCCATGTTCACCACATCTCGTGTGATAGCCTTGAATATGACCGCAATTCTATATTATCCGTTGCGGAAAAAAATCAAGGAGGAGTAGAATTTATGAAGAAGAAACTAATCGCCGCTCTGTTGGTACCGACTCTCATTGCCGGAACGATTTTCACCGGACATGACGCCGCTGCTGTGGCAAGCAATGATGCTGTCATCGTAAAAAGCGTCAATTTTCGGGACAAGCCTTCTCTGAGCGGCGAACGGATTCGTTATTTTCGGGCAGGCGAGCAGGTAAAAATTTTAGAACGCATGAACGCTTACTGGTACAAAGTTCAAGATCGTCAAGGGAAGATCGGTTATGTCACCACCCAAAGCCGATACATATCCGCAAGTGACGCCTCTTCCGACGAAACCGAACAAACGACTACCGGAACGGCCAAGGATGTCATTGAAGCCGGTATGAGATATTTAGGTACCCCATACAAATTCGGATCTAGTCGTTCCAATACCAAAACTTTCGACTGCTCAGACTTTGTTCGACAAGCCTTTAAAGACGGAGCAGGAATTATCCTTCCCGGCAATTCCAGGACACAAGCCACGTATGTAAAAGAAATCGGGGAAATATCAACGAATTGGCGGGACTTGAAACCCGGAGACATTATGTTCTTTATGTCGTATAAGGGAAGCAAAAAATCGAATTATTCCGGAATTAATAAATCCGCTGAACGCATTAGTCATAACGGCATTTATTTGGGGAATGGAAAGATTTTGCACACGTATTCCGAAAAATCCGGCGGGGTAAGAATCGACAGCATTGAAGGCAAACACTGGGAGTATCGGTTTGTATTTGGCGGTAATGTTCTCTAGCAAATACAGTGAATAAGCGAGTTTAAAGAGAGAAATACCACCTCTAGAGGGAGCAAAAGGAGCAGTCATGTTCCTTTTGCTCTTTGTTGTTTTAACCATAAAAGTGCCGTTTGCGAGTGTTAGCGGAGGCCTGAAGCATTTTCTTCCTTACGAAAGAAGGATCGAGATCAACCGCTGTACATAACGTCTCAAACCAATCGGTCTTCAAGAAGGCATACGCATCATGCTGGCTTTGGAAGTTCTGCCCTCCTTTTCTGGCCTTTGTTTTTAAATCGAAATAAGTTTGGATTAAAATGGCGTAGACTAAACTCCGGTACTGAGATGACATTTCCATCTATCCTTCCAATGATCTTCGTTTACTGTACCGGCTCTATGTTAAGTTCTAATAAAGACAGTAAAACACGTGGCAATCCTTATCTATAGGCCCAGTAATCCATTTCTTATCCTGCATCTTTATCGATTCTTAACATTCTCCAAGTACGATGATGAAGAATAGGAGGTGATCCATGAGCCACAATATGTCCGAAACATAAGCAGTGCAGTACATGTAACCTGTTCAATAGGAAAGGAATTTACTATGGCCAAAAATAAAATTGCCAATCGATGGTATTCCATAAGTTCAATTGTGCTAATCATTGTTGGAGCAGCCTTAATTTTATATGATCCCATCGTGAATTATTGGATAACCCCTAGGCACCTGGCGAAAATGTATGAAACAAACCTAGGTGCGGAGGGAATCCAACAGAATGTAGTCGAATTAAACTCACAGAGTGATGAGACGATAACCCGAAACTTCGATTTTTCGGAAGTCGAGAACTTGGGTGCCTTGGATGTTGGGGCCACGATCCAAACAGAAAACGTCATCGGAGGCATTTACATCCCTAGCGTAGATATCAATTTACCTATTCTATATGGGGCTACGAATGAAAACTTGAAAGTGGCTAGCGCCACACTGAAGCCAGATCAGGTCATGGGGGAGGGAAACTATGCCATCGCTGCACATAATTCACGAAACCTCGATGTATTGTTCGGCTCTTTAAGGCACGTTGAATTAGGAGATGAGCTGTACATCACCGATAAAAATAAAGTATATAAATACACGATGGTCCAACGAGAGGTTGTTATGCCGGAGAGAGTAGATGTAATTGAAGACGTAGAAAATAAAACGCTATTAACACTCGTCAGTTGTTATAGCTGGGACGGCTCGGATCGACTTATTGTCACTGGCGAGCTTACGGAAGTGATGGAATACGTTGATGCAGAACAAGAAATATACGATGCCTTCCAACCGCTGTAGTTCTGTATCAGACCATCATAAAAATCCGGTACACTCAAACGAAGATGAATCTTACATTTGGGGTACCGGGTCTTGTTTTGCTCACATATTCCGTTTTTTTCCGTTTTCTTCATTAACCTTTGCTATAATCAGATAATGCTGATCGGAAGGAGAGGTTCGTTTTTTAATTGCAAACCCTTGTCCTAGCAACTCATCCATAAGCTCGTTAGAATCTATGCGATGATGGAGTGGAGGTCCATGTTCCGTTTGCTTCTTCTCCCATTCAATGCATAAAACTGTTCCGCCCGGCTTTAATACTCTTCTGATTTCCTGAAGCCCTTTTTTCAAAGGTTCTACTTCATGCAAGACGAATGAAGCAATCGCATGATCAACGGTTTGTCCGGCAAGCGGAATCCCTTCAATTTGCCCTTCCAATAATTCAATATTGTCCAGTTGCTCCTCTTTTGCACGCTTCCCCAAATATTGCAGCATCTGCGGTGCGACATCCAAAGCATAGACTTTACCTTTAGTAAGCTTCGCAACAGGCAGGGTAAAATAACCGATCCCTGCCCCCAAATCCAGTATGACATCGTGATCCCCGATTTCCAGCAACTTTAATAATTGCTCAGGAGGCAATACCTTTCTCCGCTCCGGATTGTCTAATTTTTTCATATGCTCAGGGTTAAAGCGACGCTCTGTCATCAGATGAACCACCTTTACTTTTTATTGTTTAAAGGAAACTGAACCTCGAAATGATGCATATCCCCACTCGATTCAAGCCCGACTTGTCCGCCGAACCGTTCCACAATTTCCTTCACAATCGAGAGCCCCAGCCCCGTACCATATCGGGTTTGTTCCCGATGCCTTGACGGATCGACGCGGTAGAAGCGTTCAAATACCAAATCGCGCATTTCCTCCGGAATAGGTTCTCCCCGATTGGAGACCGTGATCCGGTACATAGACTGTTCGCGCTTTCCCGTGACCCCGATCTCTTTCCCTTTATTGTACATGAATGCATTTTGCAGCAAATTGTTCATGACCTGCTTGATTCCATCCTCCTCACCGATAATGATCCCTTCCTCTATAGAGACGTTCAATGAGATGCCTCTTTTTTCGCTTTCCAGTTGAAAGGACTGGATCGATTGCTGCAGCTGTTCATGGATGTTGACTTCTTCTAGAACCAAACTGCTATTCCTTCTTGCTTCCCAGACCGTCAGTTCATGAAGCTGTTCCACCAGCCGGGTTAGGTATTGGGATTCTTCAAGCAAGGATTGATACAGTTCCCGATTGCCTTTCAAAACTCCACTGGACAGCGCCTCCAAATAACCGTTTAAGTTACTCAAGGGAGTTCGCAATTCATGAGATATATGACTAAATAGACGTTTCCGGTTTTCTTCCGTTCGCTGCAATGTTTTGGCAAGTTCATTGAAATGTCGGGTAAGCCGACCGATTTCATCGCCAGATTCCGGCGGAACGGGTTCAGGATAGTGTCCTTCCATCATAAGCTGCGTGGACTTTGTGAGCTGTTTTAAAGGGGAAAGTACATTTCGGATAAAGACATAGTGAATAATGGCGGCAAATAGTGTAGCCAAAATACTTGCTCTCCATAAATAAACATCCATTGTCTCGTTGAAGAAACCGCTTTTTCCCTCCCCGACCAACTCATATTGCCCTACAACCAAACAAGCGAAATCTTTAACCGAAACGCCTGCGAGCCAAATGACAACCGCAATGACCAATCCATTAACAAAAATAAGCTTCATTGTCAGGCGTTCCTGCCAAAACATCCATCGCTTAATATGCATCAAATCGATACCCCATTCCTCTGATCGTTTCGATAAATCGGGGAGCTCCCTGAAGGGCTTCGATCTTTTCCCGTAGCTTGCTGATGTGAACATCGACGGTTCGATCAATGACAGCACGTTCTTCTTTCGGATACAACTCCTGCAGGATTTGTTCTCTTGTCAAGATTTGATTGGGATGCCGCATCAGAAAATATAACAGCTTAAATTCATGCATCGTTAGAAAAACAGGTTCACCGTTAAACTTGACTTCCCCTCTAAGCGGTTTTATCGTTAAGCCTTTGTAACTGATTTTGCTGCAACGATTCGCAGTTCTGCGTAAGACGGTTTCGACCCTGGCCACAACTTCGCGCGGGCTGAACGGTTTGGTGACGTAATCATCCGCTCCCAAGCGCAATCCCCGAATACGTTCCTCCTCCGACACTTTGGCCGTCAGCATCACAATCGGCGTATCGCTCTTCATATCGGAACGAATCCACTGACAAAGCTCTTCCCCGCTTTTATACGGAAGCATGAGATCCATAATGACAAAACAGGGGTCGAGTTTTTCAAAGACATCCATGCCTTCTAGTCCGTCGGCCGCGAGCATGATTTCGTATCCTTCTTTTTCGAGATATATTTTTAGCAGCTGGCGTATTTTCGGATCATCCTCAACAATCAGGATCGTTTTTCCCTTCATTCCTAAAACATCCCCCAATTCATGATCGCATGTTCGAGAATAGCATCCTTTTGTTAAGATACGTTAAAGAACAAAAAGATTGTTTAATATGAATAGCAGCCCGAATGAGAAAAGCCATCATTCGGACTGCATCGTAGTAATATCTTGCATCCTATTCATAAAACACGGTAGTGTAATATTCTAAAACTCAATTTGGATTTCTATCGAATAAATCTAATAGATCCTGTGTTAGCTCCAGTCCAATTCGTACTCTTCCACGTACTTACTAATGATATCATCCTCCGATACAAGCGATACTTTTCCATCAATCTGTATTTGAACACCTGCTTTTTTCAGCAAGTTCCCGACTTCGCACCGTTGATCTGCGACCACCAGTGCTTCATTTGCGGATTGAGACTGCTCTTCAGTAGCATCTGCGGACAATATAATTCGAGGATAATGGACAATTTTAAATTCTTCTTTGGAATTGGTTGCTTCCGAGTTCATGATTAATCCGATAACAGGCAGTTTCATCGTTTGCAGAATATACGTAAGCGTCATGATATAACAGGATACTGCCGATGAAACAAGCATTTCCTTGGGATTCGCTCCTTCGCCACTGCCTCCTAAAGGTTCGGGAATCGCAATTTTTGTCTTTAGTTTATTCGCTTTAATTCTCCCATCACCTTTTGCGTCCCTATACCAAACTGTATTTACAATCGTTTTTGATTCAGCCATTTGTATTTTCTCCTTTTTTTATTTTTCATTGTACTTTAGGCAAGTAAAGCATCAATTTTTGCTTTCAATTCTTGCTTTGAACGCAACCCTACCAACTTCTCAACAATGTTGCCGTCTTTGAACAGAATAAGCGTCGGAATTCCAGTGATCCCCAACTGCCCTGCCAAATCAACTTCTTCATCGACGTTAACCTTGGCGACAACCGCCCGCCCGTTCATTTCATTCGCCAATTCCTCCACAATAGGCAATTGGACTTTACAAGGACCACACCAAGGGGCCCAAAAATCGATCAGCGTCACGCCGGATTGAATCTCATTGCTAAACGAATCTCCTGTAAGTTCTTTAGCAGACATAAGAGGTTCCTCCTTTTTCGTTAGATTCTTGCCTCTTCATCCTGTTTTTAGTCAGTACAGTTGCCGTCATCTTTTCTTGGCATTATCAGTGGCTGGCGAGATCCGCACTTTTGCTGCCAGATGGCGTGTAAGTGAACATTTCATAGGTCTTGTAGCCGCCAACCAAATTCCGCACCCTGATTCCTTTCTGCATTAGAATCCGGGATGCGGTATATCCCCTTAAGCCAATCTGGCAATATACCCAAATCTCTTTTTCAGAATCCAATTCGTTCAAGCGACTGCGAAGCTCATCGACAGGGATATGAACGGAGCCGGGGATATGGCCCCTGTTATGTTCAATCTCCGTACGAACGTCCACCAGCATTGTTTTTTCAGGGTCAATCAACCTTAAATCTTCGGGAACGAAAACTTGAGTTCGGCCGGCAAGTATGTTTTCCGCCGTATAGCCCGCCATATTAACCGGGTCTTTGGCGGAAGAATACGGTGGTGCATAAGCAAGCTCAAGCTCGCTCAAATCGTTCACGGTGCCCCGGAAGCGAATAACGGTTGCGATGTCGTCAATGCGCTTGTCTATCCCCTTAGATCCTACCGCTTGAGCTCCCAATACGCGGCCTTTATCATCAAAAAGCAACTTGATGGTAAGAGGAGTCGCCCCAGGATAATAAGATGCATGAGAGCTAGGATGAACATAAGTTACGTGATAAGGGATACCGAGCCGCTTCAAGGTCTTCTCATTATTGCCGGTGGCTGCTCCCGTCTGCCCAAACACTTTAATAATTGTTGTTCCTTGTGAACCTTTATAGGTCGTACCCAAGCCGCAAACGTTATCCGCCGCTATCCGCCCTTGTTTGTTGGCGGGACCGGCCAAAGGAATAACGGTTTGATCTCCATTCACGAAGTCAACGACTTGGACCGCATCCCCGACGGCATACACGCCTTCCAGATTCGTCTCCAACTTTTCATTAACTATGATGTGCCCTTTCGGAGTGAGTTCCAACCCACTATCCTTTAGAAAGGCAGTGTCGGGCATAACGCCAATCGCCAGAATGACCAAGTCACTGACCAACGATTTTCCGCTTTCCATTTCAACCTGGATCTGTCGGCCTGTTTCCTTGAATGACTGCACACTGTCGGAGAACAAAAGTTTCACGCCATGTCGTTCTAATTCTTGGGCTAGAACATTGGACATCTCGATATCGAAAGGCGTCAGAAGCTGTGACCCGGCTTCCACCAAGGTGACATTAAGTCCGAGTTGTTTGAGGTTTTCGGCCATTTCCACCCCGATGAATCCGCCACCAATGACAATGGCCGACTTCGTATGCGATGCCGTTACGCTTTGTTTAATACGGTCCGTGTCGGCTACATTGCGTAATGTATAAATTTTGCTACTTTCAATACCAGGCAAGGCAGGTCGAACAGGTTTCGCGCCTGGCGACAAAATCAGGTAGTCATAGCTTTCGTCGTAAATCCCCCGTTCCTTGCTCTTCACGCGTACGGTTTTAGCGACAGCATCTATACTCATTACTTCACTCTCTGTCCGAATATCGAGATTAAAGCGGCGATGCATCGCTTCAGGCGTCTGAATGAGCAATTTTGAGCGCTCTTTGATAGAATCACCTATATAATATGGCAAGCCGCAGTTAGCAAAAGAAATATGTTCGTCTCTCTCAAACATGATGATATGTGCATATTCATCCAATCGGCGCAGTCTGGCCGCCGCTGAAGCACCGCCAGCGACACCGCCGATGATGACCACCCTCTTACTCATGAGTTATCCTCCCCAAGTTACTAATGATTCTTCATGTGACATCCGCCATTACCTATACTCTTGCAGATTTGCCATTCCAACTGTTCATTCCGCCTTGCAAATGAGTGAGGTCGGTATACCCATTCTTCAGCAATAGGCGCGCGGCCGTCTTGCTTCGTACACCGCTCCGGCAGTAAAGAAGGATTGGACGATCCGTCGGAATTTCTTTCAATCGTCCTTGCAACTGGGACAGTGGGAAATTTTTCGCACCAGGAATGAATCCCACCTTATACTCGTACGGCTCGCGGACATCGATCAGCATCCGATCCTTCCCCAGTTCAGTTCGGAACTCGTCAGCGCTTAATGTGTTTAACCCTTTGACAGGCTTAAGCCGTGAATAAATGAACAGGATCAGTAAAGCAACCACCGCGATAAATATACCTGTGTCCACGAGTTTTCTCCTCCTTCCGTACGCCGTTTCTTTTAGCTAGTTCTAAACGTCATAGTTCCATTTTTAAAATAATCTTGTTCGCTTCAACCATTTGTTCTCTTAACGGCTTTTCACGAGCAATTCGATGGCTTCTTTGATTGTTTTCCCCGTATCTGGGTTGCCGGATGCCAATTCTGCCAAGACACACTGATGCAGATTTTCTGCGACGATATGGGCAATCGCTTTGTCTGAGGCGTTGCGAACTGCAGAAAGTTGCGCCACAACTTCTTTGCACGGCTTCCCTTCCTCCATCAGGCGAAGCACGCCTCGCACCTGTCCTTCAACTCGGCGCAAACGTGCTTTCATTTCTTCCGTGTAGTTAATATCCATGGATAATATTCTCCCTCTTTATAGATATACCGGTATGGGTATTATTATAAAGCAGAATTAAATGAATTACAATGGCCCGAACAGGTCATACATGATTAGGAATCTAAGTTCTTATTATCTTTATCATACGGGTATTACTTATTCAACCATCCATGGATAAGACGATGCCGCCGTTTTGCTCCGTCGTTTCCGCGAGTTTAGCGAACGTGAATCATCGAGACTAGCCGCGAATAGAACTTGATACCGCTCACACAGATTTTGTGTGCGGCGTTCGCTTGTTAGGGTTCGCTTGTTTAGATGCCTCGAGCGTTCAGGGCATCTGTCAATTCGCTCACCTTCATGTGATGTTTGAGGCTTAGCTAGATAACCAGAGTAGCACGTCATAGCCGTAGGACGAGTGCTTCATGCTGAGCATTTCCGCTTCAGCCGATTTATACGAACGCCTGTATGCAAACAATCCGGGTTCTGACAAGCGTACGCCATGCTCCAAGCATCGATAACGCCACTCAGCGTAGAAATCTATTTATTCCAAGCCGTATGCGAACGTTGCAGCTTCTTCGGTCCAGAAATAGATCCGAGGTGCAGCCGTAATGAAGGCACTCTCTTACCAAATGACAAGTTCATCATAAGGGAGCCATGTTACACTGATATGACACCGGAAATCTGTTCACAAAAAACACTATAAAAGTAAAACCACTGAAAAACCAGCATCGCATCTTAGCCTTCACCACATGCGAAGGAACTAAAAACAACACCAATTTCTCAAAGACCACGCGGTCATTTTCTATAAGGATCATGTAGTGTACACGGCTGAAATGAAATAGTATGCTTTATGAGACGCAAAATTCGGGAAGCTATTTCCCGGAGCAACGCTGCACGCCATAGGATTTGCTTCGCGAGCCGAAAAGGAGCAGCATGCCATTTGGCAGCTGCTCCTTTTCGTTGCGTCCCAATATTCACTTATTGCCTGACGTCTTCAACGCTTAGGCTCAACATCTCTCCACAGAGAACGTCCATCCTCCTTGTCATAGCCAGTCATCTCGGTAGCGTTCAATATTTCGCCTGTTTTGACATCATAGAATACGCTCATTCTCAAGCTTTCATTCTTGCTGTTAGGAGAAATTTGGTGAGATGCCCGTCACTCTTAGAAGCCATTGTGTTTCGTAAGAGTTGGGGTCAGTAAGATATCCGCTGATCGTAAAATGATACCCTTTGATCCAGTCATCCGGTATTTCAGGGTTTCCCGGCCGCATATCCAGTTCTTCAATAGCTTCTTTTACGGCTTCGGGCGAATCAATATGAATATCTGAAATAGGATACTGGCCTTTCCTTAGTAAATTGTTGGCGTCCGTTCTCACATTTTGTGGAATCACTTTTCCATTGTCGATCTTTATGGACATGGAAAAATTCCCTTTTCTCACTGCCAAAGCTAAGATTCCATGTGTTTCTTTTCCGTCAACACAATCGTTTATTCCTGGGGGACTATGGAATGGTTGAAAGGTAACGTGAAAGTGTCGATTTCCGGCAAACTGAATGAGCAGGACATTATACGCATAGCTGAATCGTTACAATAAACAGAAGCGAACGGAGAGGGGAACCTTTCGCTTCTGTTTTCGTATCACGGAACAAGATAGTTATTGGAGTAGCGATAACCATCTTCGGTAGTTGACCCTTCTTCAATCCAATGGTAAGACTTTGTGCGATAGTAATACCCGGACTCCACCTCTAAATTACTATTAGATGAATAGATGTACGCCGAATCAGTGTCAGTTACACTTCCTCCGAAAAAGACATCAATCCATGCGCTGCCCGTCCAGCGCTGCAAGGTGAGCATTACGCCGATTTCATCAACCCGGATCGTTCCCAGGGTATCCCCCGCAATCCTCACTTTGTTGTCGCCATCACTAAATATGTACGGCCGGCCATTTTCCAAATAGAGATAATCCGGATCGAACACCGTCAAAATCGAAAAATCGTTCGGGGGCGGCGCGGTTTTAGCCAGTGGTGTTCCCTGATCCGCTTGAGCAAAGGCGGCAGGCATCATCAGCGCCAGAATCAACGTCACAAGCAGAAAGCGAAATACAACTAACTTTTTCACAATTAGTGAACCCTCCTTCAAATTAGCCTCCATCTATATAACGACCGTTTCCTTAATTTCCTGACGGGTTCCTCTGAAAAGAGTCTTGATCTCTACGTCTTGGCAGTACCAGATTCCGATGACATTCCCAAAATAAAAAAGCCGGGGACCCCCGACTCCACAATGAAAAGCTTGCTGATTTATGAGGAAAAGTTTCTTTGGCGGATTTGCTACACAATCGCAGTCACCAGAAAAAGAACCGGGGAAACGACAAACAATTTTGCAAAGCCATTACCCGCATGAAAAACATACACACCTGGAAGCGAAGTTATTAAAGCAATATACATCCATACCGCTTTATTCCGAATAGCTCCCATGAATACGAATCTCCCAATTTTTTATTCGTTTACAAATACGCGAGAATGGAGTAGTGCGTTTGCCTCGCCATAGGCATCGTAAAAAGCATCGTAGGTGAAATCCCCAAATTCTCTGCGTATACATCAACGTATTGATATACATCTGTCCGCTTGTCATTATCCAATAAATCACAATTGTGGAATTATCCGTGCACGCCATGTAAAGAAGCTGAACTTATCCAGTCGCATTTTGGAATGGCCAATTGTTTTCCCCCTGTTGCATACAGCGGCCCGTTGTACATCGCGATTCCAAGAAGACGCGTTGCATTGTTTTGTTACTGTGAAAAAGATGCCATTAACATTATAGCACGAGGAATCAGGGATAGCTCCGGTGATGGATCGAATCACAAATATCTTCCTAATCGGTTTCAATTATTCAGAGATGTATTCACGGCGAAATTGTTGCCACTACGAAATACCTCTTTGTCTTGCATGTCCATGTATTTGTCTACCCATTTCTATATGACAATTGAGAAACGAAAGATACTTGTATGCATCCATCACATCATGATTGTTGCAAGAAACTGACCATAATAATAAAAGACGATGATTCCCCAAAAAATCTAACGATTTTTTTGAAAAAAAGAAATTGAACAAACCCTTTTGTTTCATATCTACAACAGATATTTCTCCAAAGTGAGAAATATCGAAAAACCATGGATGCGCGGCGAAAGCTCATTACTGCGCATCCTTGCAGTGCTTAAAACGAGATTATTTCATTTCCAAAATCCGTTCTAATTGCCGGAGCCCTCTTTCAATCGATTTACGAACGGTACTTTCATCAATCTGCTCCGACCGCGCTATCGCAACTTTGCTCATGCCCAACATATAATGCGCATAAATGCGTTGAACCCATTTGCTCGGCAATTGGCACAAGGCTTTGTATAACTCTTCACTGGAAGCCTTTTGCAGCAGCAGTTCTTCCGGGGAAGCCGGACTGAGCAAGGCTTCTTGCTCAATTCCATCTTCCCGATCCAGGGAGAAATACGCTCGATTTCGATATCTCCTTAAAATGTACGCGCTTTCATCCAAGTCAAACTGTCGCAGCTCGCGAGCCATCTCTTCTTCAACCTCCACCCAAATATCGGTTTGGTAGAAGGGATAGATTTCACGCAGGTTGATTTTTACCTTCATTTTGTTCGCCTCCGGTTTGGTTTTTTCGCAAAACCAAACCGGAGGCGGGGAGCGGCAACCCCTGCTGCCTGGCCATCGCTTCCTTCGATGTTCTGGCAGACAAAAAGAACCTCTCGCTTGAGAGGTTCCGGCTAACACATATTTCATTCCGCGTATAGCCGATTGTCGCGGGAAAGCAAACTTCCCACTACCAGAAGCAAGACAGGGGGAAGAAATCACGCTATCGTACATTCGAGGA
The DNA here is from genome assembly GCF_042654645.1 of Cohnella hongkongensis. Lineage (NCBI taxonomy): Bacteria > Bacillati > Bacillota > Bacilli > Caryophanales > Paenibacillaceae > Cohnella > Cohnella hongkongensis. The sequence goes on from NZ_JBHSEP010000015.1 coordinate 53,937, forward strand.
CATCGCATATCTATCAGCTCCTGCCCGCAAGGCAGCACCGCTGTGATTGCTTGTCTCAAGTTGTCCTGGCGCTAGCCGGAATGCAAATGATGGATGTTCAAAACCTCCAGCCTGCTCTACTCCAACTGAATAAGTTAGTCCAAAAGAACCATTGGTCGAAGATTTAAAATTAGGGTAAAATTCCCTTATACAACATGTCGCTATCTAGTCGTAAAATCACATATTGCATCAAAAAAACGTCAATTCATGACAAAACGACCGGGATTCGATACCATTTCCCGGGAGAATCTGCTCGTCGAAAGCCATCCGTTGCGGGATAAGCAATGCCTTTGGAACCAGTTGAATGATGGAGGGGATGGTTGAAGATGCAACAGCGGGAAGACTCTCTGTGTCTGCTTGCTGCTTGTATACATAGCTGTTCATAAAAGGGGGGGATTAACAAAAGCAGCCTACGATCACGTTGCCCAGCCGCTCCGTTCCATTCATCGTTGTCTGTGTACCTGAAATTAGAAGGAGGGCGCGATTTTGATGAATCTCGGGAGTCATGAAACGTTTTTTGTGGATGTGTTTCGCAGGTATTTCACCCGCATTTTGAACTACTGCAAGAGGTTAACACGGGGGCAGCCGTCGAGATGGCCGAGGAATGTGCGCAAAACACCTTTGTGCAGGTTCAAGTAAATATCGCGACCTTGCAAGCTCATCCCAATCTTGCGGGCTGGCTGTACAAGACCGCACGGAATCAAGTGAACACTCTGTTCCGAAAGCTTTATCGACGACGAAAATACGAAATTCCGATCAGCGATAGCATCGCCAATCAATTAACCGCCAACAGCTTTGAATTGTACGAAGTTTTAATCGCCACCTTGAACATGGACAGCCTAGCTCAGCATGTCTTACAGAAGCTCAGTCGCGTGGAAACAGAATTGTATGTCGATTACTTCAAGGAACGCCTCTCCGTACACGCGCTCAGCCAGAAATACAGCCTGTCGAAAACGGCTGTTACGACGCGCATCTATCGCTTGCGAAAAAAGATCAAGCTCACGATTCGCCAAGCTCTGTTTGGTTAAGCGCATGAATACTTGATTGAACAATATCAGGGGAGGAGCCTCGGCTGAGTGCCGAGTTCCTCCCCTTTGCGATTTCATCCTGCCTCGTATAATCCATTATCCCCTAAAACTATAATTTGTGTTTACAACTATAGTCTTAAGACTCTCCACCCCTCTTGAAGTGTAGTCTACACTTTTAATAGAGAGGTTGTGGTATGGTATGGCTACGTTTGCGCAAATTGTAGGGGCCAGAATTCGCCTGCATCGAATGGCTCATCATTTGACACAAGAGCAGTTAGGCGAGCGCATTGGCATGGCTGGCAGCTACCTTGCCCAAGTGGAACGCGGCGAAATCAATGTCAAACTGAATACGATTGAAAAAATTGCTTCCGGTTTACATATGTCTGTCCATGACCTGTTTGGCGACCAAGCAGGCAGCCTGCAAGAGAATCCTTGGATATGGGAGAGTGTGCTGCTGCTCTTGCAGCAGGACGAAGCCCGACAGCGCCAAGCTCACCGTATTTTGAAGGCGCTGTTGACCGAGGGAGACAGCGATTAATCGTGTGAGCTAAAGGAGCAGCATCTATCTTGCCGCTCCTTTGGCTTGCCTATTCGCCCGGCTTCGTGGTCATCAATTTATACAGCATCGTGTCCCGCGGGAACTGATCGGCGAAAGGAACCAACGAACTCCCGATCTTCATCAGCCCGTTCCCGGCGTCCACATTGGTGATGTAGGAGAGCTGCAAATCCGAAATGTTCAGCAGTTCCGAAAGCTCCTTGCGATCTGTACTGGACTGATTCAGCATGACGATAAATTCGCTGTTGGCCAGCATCGTTCGGGCAGTATGACTTTGCAGCAAATCATCCACATTTTGCGTAATTCCCGTGCAAAAAGCGCCATACTTTCGGACACGCTTCCACAAAGCGTACAGAAAGTTGGCGCTGTATTCGTGTTGGAACAATAAATAAATTTCGTCAATGAAGATGTAAGTGTTTTTGCCCTTTACCCTGTTTTGCGTGATGCGGTTGAGAATACTATCCAGCACAACCAGCATCCCAATCGGAAGCAATTGCTTGCCCAAATCCAGAATGTCGTAGCTGATCAGCCGGTTATTCACGTTGACGTTTGTCGGTTGGGCAAACGTGTTCAAGCTGCCGGACGTAAACAGCTCAATTGCCAGCGCAATGTCCTGCGCTTCCGGTTCTGCCTGCTTCAGCAACTCCGCATGGAAGTCTCGCAGCGTCGGCGGCTCCCCTTTATACTGGCTCTGCAAGAAGTTTCGATAGACGCTGGCGGTGCAACGATCGATCAGCGACTTTTCTTTCGCCCCCAATGGATAGCCGCCCATCAACTGCTCACACAGCGACAACACAAACTCAGATTTCAGAATGACCGGATTGGCTCCATCGCCATACTGCCGATTCATATCCATCGCATTAATATGGTTGGGCGAAGTGGCCGAGATATGAATCGTCTCGCCGCCAAGTGCCTTCACTAAGGCGGAATACTCCCGTTCCGGGTCAATAAGGATCACATCATCGTCGCTCGCTAGCACCTGATTCACAATTTCGCGTTTCGCCGTGAAGCTCTTACCAGAGCCAGGCACACCCAAAATAAAGCTGTTTCCATTCAGCAATTGCTTACGGCTGGCAAAAATCATGTTTTTGCTGATGACGTTCTGCCCTTGGTAAACGCCGCCGGGATGCATGACCTCCTGGGCTCGAAACGGGATAAAGACCGCCGTGCTTTCGGTCGTCAGTGTTCGCAACGCATGCACCTTGCGAAGCCCATACGGCAAAACCGTATTCAGGCCGTCCATCTGCTGGAAGGTCAGCGGGGCAAGCTGGCACAGATGCTTGCGGGCTGTCGTCAGCAGGGCTTCGGTGTCCTGGTCAAGCTGCTCCTTGCTCTCCGCCATATGCACCATCGTGAGCAGCCCGAACATCATCCGCTGATCCCGCGTCGTCAGATCGTCCAGAAACTCCTTGCTTTCCTTGCGCTGCTGCTCCATGTTATAAGGAATGACCGCTGAAAAGTTGTTGTTTTTGTTCTGCCGGCGCTGCCAGTTCGTAATGTTGGTTTCCACACCGAGCAGCCGATTTTCCACCTCACGCACCGCTTCATCGGTCGGGATCGGGATGACATCGAGCGACAGCAGCAGGTTTCGGTTCAGGTCGCACAGCTCGGCAACCATGCTATCCTTGATGTAGCTGGCATATTCACGCAGGAAGATCACGCGGCCATAGTAATGCCCCATCCGAAAATGATCCCTCTCAAACTCCAGCGTATCCGGACAGATATAGTCTTTAAAATCATGGCCCTTGCGCATCGTTTCCGACAAATCGAAGCGAAAGTCGGCTTCCTCCCCAATGCGATAAAAATCATGCAGCCTGCGCAACCGATCTGTCGCGTTCAATTCGACACATTTGGAGCCAAGGCGGGCAAAGTGCCCGGCCAGATCGGCACCGATTCGAGCAAAATACTGCCGTGCTTCCTCAATGTTCTTTTTTACAACGGATACGGTGATATATTTTTCCTGATACGTATCATTAGCGCCGGTGGCTTTATCAAGCAGCATGCGATTGTACTCTTCACGATACTTGTCCAACCCATCGTCTCGCAACGGAATCAGGATAGAGTCGGCCAAATCCGCTCGATTCAATCGCCGGTTGTTGATCGTTATTTTCGTCGTTGCTCCGCTGTCCAGAGAGTTCAGCAACTCTCCGTATGCGAGAAACATCGCTTCTTTATCTTCGCGGGAGGCTACGGCATAATTGATATCCTCGAAGCGAAACGATTTAGAAAACTTGTTGCCAACAAAAAAAATCCCGTCCTGCCAAATGGCTCGAATCGGGATCGCTTGCTGAACGCCTTTGGGAACGATAAACCGCTCCTTGTCTTGGCTGAGGATACGCTTGAGCGATTTAATCATCACAGCTCCTCCAAACCGCGCTGCCGCAGCTTCCCCCGCAGCGCTTCAACATAATGGTTGGTCGAATGGAAGACGAGCCGCTTCGGCATCAGAAACTCCGACTTGATATACGCCCATAGCAACTGCTCTGCGGTCATGCCATGATACTGGATGAAGCCGAGCGCGGCGCAGGGAGCAGCCCCCAGGATGCACATCCAGCTTACCGTCTCGATGCCAAAATGATTACGCAAGCCAAAGTACAGGCCAATCGCCGCACCAATGGCCAGAACAGAAAAAAAGAACTGCCGCAAGGACAGTCCAAAGAATAAGCTTTCCGTATACGCCCGGATCTCCCGGTTAATTTTGATTTCCATATGCACCCTCCCAATGGTTTACCAATCCAGGGGTTCCGCCTCATCCTGCCAGATCGGGGGAGACAGCAGCGCAACAGCGAGTTGAATGCCATCCTGCATGCCTCTCAAGTACAGCTTTTCATTCATCATGGCTAGCAGCAAGCCATGCCGATCCTCCCATTCCGAAAAGGCCGGTGATTGCTTCAGGTCTATCCCGTCAAACAACGCCTGAAAGGCTTTCTCTTCCTCCCTCCGTATTTGCTCCAGATCGGGATGATAGGCTACCTTCGCCGCCACCTTGTCCAATCTCTTTTGAATGATTTGCCTGAACCATGATGGAAACTCCATACCCACTCCCCCTCGCCTTCTTCTACTACCGTTCCTGCTGCTTCTGTACACGCTTCCTGCGTTGAGAACGAACCACGAGCTGATCGACTTTCTGACTGAGTTCCTGTATTTCACGATTGTCAGCTAACGAAATGGATTGTTTCATAAGACGTAATCCCAATTCGTTCATGCGTTTCCGTTCTTCTTCCAGCTCTCGCTCCAACTCTTTCATCGATTATCCTCCCGTCTGAGAGCCGATCCGGATCAGCAGTACAATCATCTTTATAGGATACATAAATGGTACTTACGAATCACTAATAAGTCAAACATATAATAAAACGAAACCAATTATACATTTAGAGTATAGTAAGAGGAGGAACAAGGTGGAGTGGGCCATTATTTTTTCAACTTGAATCGTTCTATAAACCCATCATCTCTCGAACTACGCGGTCTGCCATTTTGACGACGCCGACCAGTACCAGCATGTTAAAGATCAGCTCGCCAATGTAGGTCCAAATCATCGTCACGGCTCCCGTTCCATCCGCAACGGCTGGCGGCGCTTCGGCAAAGGCTGCATAAATGATGCAGGCCAGCACGATGATGGCGCCCTCCAGGCATGCCGCCGCATATCCCTTGAGAAAGGAGGTGCCGATGCTTTGGCTTGGCTCACCGGCATAGGCCGACAACGGAACCGGTGCAATCGCGGTGTACAAATAGATACGGAAAAAACGGCCATAGACCGACAGAATCATAATGAACGACAGCACGGTAATAAACAGGCTGCCGAGCAAGGAGACGATCCAGAGCGGAATGCTCTCCCAAAACCCGACATCCTCAATCGCTTGAGAAATTGTGCCCGGCAGGCTGATTCCTTCCATTGCCCCAAAGCCGGAGTTCCCCATGATGGTCGATATGACGCCCTGCACAATGGTGAACAGCCCCATCATCAGTTCCAGCCCATAAGTCACCACCGCCTTGGCGAGAATAAAGCGAATAAACAGCTTGACGGCCAATTCGGGCCGCTTGATCTCGGCAAAATTGCCCGCCGTCTTCATCACGCCGACCACGAAGAACAGCACCAGCAGCGCAAGCCCGGTCGCCTGCAGCGCACCGTGAATATCCGTGACCACCTGCCAGATCGCGCCACCCTTAAACTCGGCTGGCGACTGCGTGACAAGCTGCCAAATCTCGTTCATTTTGTCATTCCAGGTGTTCAGCGCGTTCTCCAGATTTTCTTCGATCCAACTGTTTTTCGACATGCCCTCACCCTTTAGTCCAGAAGGGGAGTAGCGAGCGCTCCCCTCCGGCGTGATCGGTTATCCCGCGATTAAAGCTAGAATTTCCTTCGTAAACGTAATGATAATTCCGCCCGCCAAGGTTAAAAATCCGTTGGCTCGTTGGGACGGGTCATGCGACTTGAGCGACAAGCCGATCTGAACGATGCCAAAGCCCAAAATAATCATGCCTACCGCCCGGATCAGACCAAAAATGAAATTGGAGAAGTTATTGACCGTCTCCATCGGATCGCCTGCGGCATAGGCCGTCGAAGCCCAAAGCGTTCCGAGTGCAAGCATCATGCCGAGCGTCAACAACCCTTGCGTTTTACGCTTCAATGCCGATCATCTCCTTGTAAAATCAACTCTTCCAGCTCGCCCTCTGACAGCAATTCATAGTCGCCTTGCTCATGCAGCACCACCGTTGTCCAGTTCAGCGCATGCTCTGTGCTTCCGTGCTGATAGGCTTCTCCGCTGCCATCCAGCGTCAGCGGCACGTTGGGATGCCGAAGCACGTCATACTTCTCATCCATCACCGGCCGTTCGCCGCGGATAAACAAAATCGCATAACGGTTGTCCAACAGCCGAACCTCATCCGGTGTCAGTAGCTCCCGACCTGTCTGCTGATAGTTAATTGAATAGCTCCCGTTACGTCCTTTGCTCAGTCCATACGTATTTGTATCGAGCGTCTCCTTACCGAGCAGTTCCGACACATACTTGTGGGTAGACTGCTCATTGCCGCCGAGATAGAGGAACAGGTCGCAGTTGCCGACAATGGATTCCCATTCATCCTTATAGAGCGCCTTGAGCTGCGCCAAATTTTGCAGGATGATGGACACCGATATTTCCCGGCTGCGCATCGTCGAAAGCAGCTTGTCAAACTCTGTTGGCAAAGCGACGTTCGCAAATTCATCCATCACAAAATGGACATGAACCGGCAAGCGCCCCCCATGCCGGTAGTCAGCTTCGTACATCAGTGTCTGGAACAACTGAGTATACAGCATGCCGACGATAAAGTTGAAGCTGCTGTCGTTGTCGGGAATGACAGCGAAGAGCGCCGTCTTTTTCGTACCCATGACGGACAAGTCCAGTTCATCCACCACGCTCATGCCTGCGATGGTCGGCAGATTGAATTTTTCCAATCGCACTCCGAGACCGATCAGGATGGACTTGGCCGTCTTGCCTGCAGCCAGCTTAAAAATGTTGTACTGCCTGACCGCCAAATGATCAGGCTCGCGCATGGCCAGTCGCTCGAACAGTTCATCTAATGGGCTTTGATATGTTTCGTCTTCTTCGCGAACCTCCGCCGCCGCGATCATCTCCATCACCATTGGGAAATTCTGCTCCTCTGGCGGCGCTTCATAGAGCAGGTACAGCACAAGCGCCTCCAGCAACGCCGTTTCGGATCGCTCCCAAAACGGATCGTTCGTATTGCTACCCTTCGGCGTTGTATTGCGAATGAGATTGGTCACCAATTTGAGTACGTCCTTGTCGTCACGCAAGTAGGCAAACGCATTGTAGCCGTGCGACAGATGCGGATTGATGAGATCCAGCACCTTGATGTCGTACCCTTCTGCCCGGAGCAAACCGCCGGTATCCCGCAAAATCTCGCCCTTCGGATCGAGAACGACAAGGGAAGTATGGCCTTGCATAACATTGGGCTTGGCATAAAAGCGTGTTTTCCCGGCTCCCGACCCGCCGACCACCAACACATTCAAATTCCGCCGATGCTTACGGCCGTCAAGGCCAATCCGAACACGCTGCGTCAGGATTTTGTTCCGCTCCGACTGCTTACTTCGGTATTTGACGTTGAGCTGCTTCGCCTTTCCCCAACGGGCGCTGCCGTGTTCTTCGCGCCTGCGATAATTGCGCAGCGAGGACAGATACACGCCGATACAGACGGCATACGCCAACGTAAAGAGCAGCAGACTACGTGGCGTATCGTCTACCCAGCGGATATGGAAGGGATGCTCCATGACCGCGCTGAGCTGCAATAACAGGGCAGGCAAGCCGTCCGATAGGGCAGGGGCGGCATGTAACGCCAGCCAGATGACCGGAAATAAAAAAACCGCAACGAGTATAAGTTGACTCGTTACGGATTTAGCGCGCCGCATGCTGGCTCCGATGCTTCGTTTTCCGATAGGGGGCATCAATGGCTTTCAGCAACAGGTCATCCACAGCATCTGTCGGCCGCCGCTCCCCGATCAATCCATTGCGTAGGGTATTCAGGGCGTTGATAACAATGCCATGCTCATAATGATCCAAGCTCAGAATACGTTCGTCCTCTTTCATCGGCCATCCTCCCACGTCATCGAATTGGTCATTTGTCAGGCATTACGTTAACGAGCCGTATCGCTGCGACTCGGCTGCTGCTGCCGTAGTTGGCTCAGCATGTGATACATCCGGCTATTCATCGTGTGGGCCGTGTCCCGGATAACGGCTAACTCCGCACGTATCTTTTGAGGCTCCAGCCCTTTCAACCTTTCGACCGCCCGGTTAAAGCGGAAGCCCGCTGTCTCCACGCCGAACTGCTTGCTCAGCATATAGGCCACGCTGTACGCTTGAACCTGGTTATCCGAGCGGCTGTAGTCGGCCTTGCCCTGATCCATTTCCGCATGCGCCAGCTCCTGTGCTAGCGAACGAAAAATATCACCGGCCGACAGCCCGCGGCGTATGACAATCTGGCGGACATCCGGCTGATAGAGAGCATGCATGTCCGCTGGCAAGGCGTCGCCCATCTGAATCGGAACCGGAGAACGATGCATGAGCACCTTGATGCGGGTGCGTTCATCCGGCAGGGGCTGCAGTACCGGCTTCTCACCAATCACCTGGGCAACATCAAACATTTTTTTCGGGTTGTAGCTGACCGCTGTGCTGCCATCCTCGCGTTTGTACGTCTCGCCGGGCTCCAGAATGTAAAAGCCGGTTTCTTTGCGGCGAATGTGGAAGCCCATTGCCTTCCAGCCCTCAAAATCGGCAATCCGCGTTGCCTCCGGCCGCTGTGCCATAATGAGCAGCGCGTTGGATACACTGTACCGACCAAAGCGGCTTTGCACATCCAAATACTGTTGAAGCTGTTCTCCGGTTTGTGCGACCGCAGCCGTAGTGGCATCAATAGTTTCATACGTCCATTGGCGCAGCTCCTGCTTTTTCTGCACCCAAGCTTCCTTGTCGAAGGGCTGGTTTTGCGAAGCGGCCGTCACCGGTGGCGCTTCCTGACGGAACAAATCATCCCACTGGCTCATTTGGCTTTCCCCCTCTTACGAGCGCTGCGTTTCGGCGTCTCGACCGGAGCGTTCACGGCAACAGGAGCCTTGCCCCGATCCTTCCGCTTCGGCAAGCCCGGCTCCCGTTCTTGCTGCTGCTCTTGCCGCCGCTTCTCGGCAGCGCGGTTCTCTTCGCGAATTTCGCGCAGCAATTGCCGCACAGACACCTTCGGCTTCGGCTGTTCACGGATCGTGTCGGATGCCTCGTTGTGCGCGGAGGTAGGCTCGGACGGAGAGAGGGGTTCCACTTGGTTCTGGCTCTCGGCTTGGCGGGGCAGGGGGAGGCGTTCCGGCTCCTCCGCTTCGGCCAGCGGTTCCCCCTCGTGCACCGGCTGCTCGCCTTCCGGCACCTCGTTTTCCGGCTCCACCCCCTCCGGCGGCTCCGGCTTTCCCAGCAGCTCATCCAAAAACTCCTCGCTGATTGCCGGTGAGGAAGCTTCCTGCTCCTTGGTTACCGGCTCGTGTTCCTCCGTTGTCGCGGCTTCCATCGCTCGTTCGGCTTCCAGGCTTTCCGGCAGCTTTTCCTGACGGGCTTGTTCAATTTCCTGCTTGATGCTGGCCGTATCCACAGTGGCCAACTGGAAGCGTTCCACGATCCGATTGATTTTGGAGGCGTCCTCAGCGCGCACCATCACATCGCACAGGCCGTCCACATTCTTTTTGTCCCGCAACGCGCAGTTCAGGACGCCATAGCGCTTCGCTTCCTTGCAAAAGGTAGGCAAGTCCTCATTGCGCACGGCGAATACCTTCAATTCCTTCCCGCTGCGGAGCAAGTTTTCCAACCGCGTGCGGCCCCTTGTCTGTTTTTGCCCTTGCAGTACAGCGAACAAATAGACGGCGAGATGCTTGGCGCCTTCGCCGGATATTTTCGCCATCACTTCAATGCCGCGCAGACTCATGCTAACGACCTGATCGGCCGCCTCGTTTCCGCTCATGGGCTTCTACCTCCTTGCGACTGGATTTTTCTTCACAATGTTGCAGCTTGTCCTTGATCGTATCGGAGCGTGCCAAAATGCCCGCGCAAAGCCTCACCTCCTTTCGAAGCTGCGCCAGTTGGCGGGAATACGCGGCTATCTTCTCGCGGTATGCCGCAATCTGCTCGGGTTGTCGGCAACGACGAAGCTTATTGTAGATGACCTTGCGGACGCTGGAGATTTGATGGACGTCGGCTGCCAACTGTTGCTGATAGTCCGTCAATTGCTCCCGGTTGGAAATTCCCTGTCGGCAAAGCAGCTTGGTCTGTTCGATGATACGCGACAAGTGATGCAGGTCTTCCCGCAACAAAAAAAACGTCCGCCTTGGGGACGAACGATAGCGGGGCAAAATGCCCAAGACGTATAGATAACGAACGTACAACGCTTGAAGGCCGGACAGCTTGCGACGCTTGGCCGGGTGCTTCCCCAGAACCAACACGGCGCGCTTTCGCCGCGGAAGCGGCAAGCGCTTCGACAAGGTACTATCCAGAATACGTTGCTTGATCACTTCCTCGGAGTAGGCCACGCCTAAACTGCGCAATCGGACAAATCTTGTTTTGCCCGGCGGACGGACGGCCAAATGCTTGACATGGGCCTTGATGTCGTAGCCCTTTGCTTGTAAAGCCGCATAGAATTGGCTCATCGTTCTTGCCGCAGCAATAGCGGCATCCACGTCCTCACGAATGACGCCGCGCCATGTCGGCTTGCTTTCCTGATCGGCTCGCCATTCCCCGTACTGCTTAGCCTCCCCGCGCTCCGGTTGCTCAATGACGGATAGGGCATGTTCCCGGCATAGCTGGTCGGAGGTTTGCCGCATCCGCGCATAGGATGCCTTATTGTCGTAGTAGCGCTTGCCATCCATGAAGGAGACGGAATTGAGGACGAAGTGATTATGCAAATGATCCTTGTCCAGATGGGTGGCAACGACCACTTCAAACCGATCTCCCCAAAGCGCCTGAGCCAGCTTTACACCAATGGCATGCGCCTGCTCCGGTGTCGTCTCCCCCGGCGCAAAGGACTGATAGCCATGAAAAGCGACAATACCGCCCGTTTTCTGAAATTGCCGCTTGGTGCGTTGCATTTGTTCATGCGCGGTAATGGGATCACAGTTGATGCCCCGCACATAAAGCTGCCGCTCCGTTTTCGCATTCGAGCCGGTGTAGGCAAGCGTCTGTTGCAAACCATCCACTTCCATGCGCCCCTGATCCGTTTTTTCTGGATTGACAGCGTAGTTCAACACGCGCTTTAGACGGTCGCTCACATCCCATATCGCGGTCGTAGCCATGCCTTGTTCTCCTCACTTATAGAAGAGTTTGGCGCGGCTCCGGTGCAGTCACCGCTTCTTGTATCTGTTGAATAGCCCGCCGCAAATCCTCTGCTTCACGCTGGAACGAAGTGCGATCCAGATGACCGGTCACATGAGCCTTTGCTGCAAGCTGGTTCAGATTATTGCCGATGGCGTGAAGCTCACGCAGCATGGTGTAGTAATCTAAAGGCGGTAACGTTTTAGGGACATAGCCGTTAATCAGAGAGCGGAGATACGCTTCGCGTGACAGTCCCGACTGTTTCGCATGCTTTTGAAGCTTTCGATCTTCCTCCTGATTGACCCATACCTGAATGCGAATATTCCTTTTCCGCATATGTCGGCTCCTTTCTGAATGGAGTTGTCTCCGAAAAAAGGGGACATCATTATAAAAGACCGTACCTGATGAATCCACCCATTCGACAAACAAGCATGACGAGCGGTCAGGCGGGGGTATTAGGGGAGCAGCCCCTAACAAGCGAATTTGGGAGACCAAATTCAGTGCTTGCTGCAATTTAGGACAGCGTCCTAAATTGCCCTCAGAGCACCCGCCGGGAAAAAGAAGGGGGGCTGCGTGTCGAGTTCAAAGCATCTCATTCGCGTATGCTTCCTTACAAACAAAGGCAGTCCTGGACGGGTTCCCCTCGATCCATGACTGCCCATTGTACTCCTGTTCGCATGTAAAGGATACGCTTCATAATGCGCGGTCTACCTTGCAACTTCCCCGCTACGAGCATCAACCATACTTGGGCAATCAATCATGTGCATAAATTGATAGCTCCTCTTCTGTGAATGCCAGACGAGATAGGGTTTGGATATCACCGAGGCAGCGATTCGCTGAAATGCCTGTTCCTTATCCATTACATCCGGAGCTTCCTTGGGCAGGTGCCCTATCCTCATATCGCTGATGACGTTGAAGCTTTCCGAATCTACCATCACCTTGACTCGAAATGCGGCCGTATATCCTGCGTCGTAACGCTCCAGGATAGCCATGATTATCCCGCTCTTACGCAGGACGCGAGTTATCTTCCATTGCCCGGATTCTTCGGGATACATCCTGCTGCCCCACTCGCACACGGCCTCATAGATGCGTTCAAGCTCCTCCGAACGGATGGGAACAGCATCGGGATGCACGGCGTTCCAGTCAATCACACCATCATAGCGTTCACTTGACGATACATGCTGCATCACACGTTCCCCGATGCTGCTTGGTGGCTGAAACGGCTCCAAGTTCGTTTCCCTTGCCCCTGGCTTGTGCTCCCAAAGAAGCCGCCTGTCTAACGGAGGTTGTCCCAGAAATGGAGCATGCAGCTCATACGGCATCGTTTCGCCGGTGGCTGTATTCAGGAAAGTCTCGCCAACTCCATAGAACCAGGCAGGAAGCTCTCTGGACTCCGGAGCATAGATGAGTTCAAAGGCCGCCAGAGCAACCTCGCGTTCTTGTTCAGCGGACGGCGGCGATTGCGGCGAATTGTGTATCGTAATGTCTTGAGACATGTGAACGAAGTAATTGGAAAAGGCAACCACCTGTCCATTCCACGCCACCTTGACCTGAATCGGCATCGGAGGATAAAAGGGTATGCCATCCAGCGTCTGCCTGAACGAAAAGACAGCCGCTTCCTCCTTGTCATTCGCATGGACAAGCTCCAGATTGCCTGCCTCCTCCGTCAATCCGGCAAAGCGCTCCACCCATTGCAGAGCAAGGGCTTTGGCTTGCTGCTGCGTTATGCATGCCGTTCCTTGCATCATATTTGCATCCCCATACCGAACGATGTGGAAGGAGCGTAATGCGCGAGTGCGTCTATCCAGTTCCACCATGACAGCGCCGGGAGGATTCCTCTCATCCTCACCCTGCCCCGCTTCGGGAAACCATTCGAGTTCTATTCGATATTCTGTATGATTGATTGACGACAATTGCTGACGAATTCGTGATGCATGGCGATGCAGTCCAGTCAGCGCCAGTTCTTCCTCCCAATGCTGCCATAACCCTTCCATATCCAACTGTTCAATCGCCATTATTTCTCACCTCAACCTACGTAATAGCTGACTATCCGCTGCCTTTCATCCGAACACAGACTTTCCACTAGAACAAATGACGGAAATTAGTCTTCAACAACCGATCGCTCTCATCATGCAAGCCCAGCGCCTCTAATACATTTGCACATTGAGCAAGCACCTCCCGATTGTCGGGTATCTCGCGCAAGTGCTGCAGATGACGCACAGCCGCCAACCTAATCTCAGGGGATGGAGCTTCCAGCGCGTCCATCCAGTCGCTTACTTCTGTAATCGTCTCATACTGGCATGTGCTGTTGCATCCCTTTGGCACTACACCAACGGAGTCCGGCGTGTGAATGCACACTGCTGCTGCGCGTTGCTCCCTCACTTGATCCATATACACGCCCATATCCGGGATTTCTTGCAGTTCGAAGGTATCGCTTAGTCTGCTCCACACTGACTGCTGCTCTGCCGTCCTTGCTCCTTGTTCTCGACTTGCAACGTGCTGCCGGTAGGCCTCTGATGTCGCGAAGCCGTTATACAGCACATCACGATCCGTGTAGAGCACGTGCAGAAACTGCTCCAAATTGCGGGCAACCATCCAGATCACATTCACATCCATCGGAGAAACAACGGCGACCCAAGCCTCCTCTAGTCTGTCCGCCACGCCAAAATCGGTTACGAAGCAATAATGAATGCCATCTACGCCGGGAGCCGCAAATGGAATAAAGTCAGGCGGCGTGCAGTAATAGCGCATATCCTGTCTCAGTATACGAAGCCCCATTGCAGTTTCCATGGCTCCATCAAACTCCTGTTCCAGCTTATCCAGCCGTTTGATGATATCGGGAACACGATATCGTCCGTATTGTTCATATTTAACGGAAGGCAACCGCCATTCATGTTGCTCCAATGTAGAACACCTCCATATCGCTTTTACGAACCGTACAGCCAACAGCAATCTCCTATTCCTTATACCTGCCCCGTTGCTGCCCTTCCGCCTCACTTGAACAAGAATCTGTGCTTGTCGAAAAACTGATAGAAAGTCCTCATATTATCCAGCTCGTGCCATTCAGCGGTCCGTAACGAACTACTATCCAGATTATAGATTTTGGCCTGCAGAGTCCCCAACATAAACGGAGAGTGAGAAGCGATGATGAACTGACTATCCAACAATCGCGCAAATTCATTCATCTGCTCTGCCAGCCGGATTTGATTGGCCGGGGATAGCGAGGTTTCAGGCTCATCAAGCAAATACAGCTTGCCCGGCCGCAGATACTCCTCGAAATATTGCATGGACGTTTGCCCGTTGGAGTATTTCTCCTGCGCGAATTTAATGATGTCCATTCGTTTCTTGAACGCATAGGAATTCATGTACTGCTCGATTCGTTCTTGCGTCATTCCTTTTTTTTGCTGTTCGAACCGAGCATCCTCGCGTAGCACTGCCTCCTGCTGAATTTTCTTGATCTCATACAAAATATCCTCGGACTTGATGTAACGGCTCCCTTCCGGCAACTGACGAATTTCCTCCTCACGCTCATCGCTTCCCAGTTGATACCGACTCCCGTCAAGAAATCGCTGTACATACTTGTTATAACCCATGCTGCTCATTCTCTCAGCGCCGATCATCCCTAATTTGTTCGCGATCACATTCAGTAAGGTCGATTTTCCAGAGCCGTTATTGCCGTACAAAACCGTGATGCGATCCATGAACAGCGTTTCTCCAGCGATATGCTTAAAGACATGATCCGGATAAATGTTAGGATTACGATCTGTATAGGAGGAAAGTGTAAAGCTTCTCAGATAGATCATGGCGTAGACCTCCATCAGTACCTGCTTTCATCTATTGTAGCAGGAACAATGGCTGATGTCCGGTCTGAACAGCAGCAAACATTATCGTGATGGCCATTCACGCTGTTTTCTGCACGCCATTAAGTCCTCATTTACATCCTTTTGAACAGGTGGCTCATTCGCCAAGAGATAGCTCTGAGACAGTTGCTGCTCGATCATCTGTGCAGCCAACCGTCCCGGTTCATCATTGTCCAAATGCAACACCAGCCGCTTGACTTCCGGGTGTCGATCCAAATAGGCAAGAAGTGCAGCCGGAACCGCCGACTCAGCCTTATCCTCTGCGGGGCGGTGTATCCCCGCAAGCGACAACAGATGAACTTGCCGCCGGTTCTTTCCCCGCAGCATCAGCAATGTGCAATAGGATAGTAGATCAATCGCGCCTTCAAACAGATGCAGCTCCGTGCTGATCTGTTCTGCCGGAAGCGAAAAAGCATACCGCTTATCGCTGCCCGGCACTTCGCCCATGTAGCGCGTGCTCGTCGTTCCGCGAATCGCCGCATAGCGAGGTTCGCCTTGCCCGTCAAAGCCGACAAACACGGCATTGTGATAATCCCGACTTTCATACAAATGCCCCGATTCAAGACACTTCTCCAGCACCTCACGGGCAATGCCTCGTCCGCGCAAGTAAGCCATCACTCGGTTAGCATTTTCATAGGGTTCGGGAAGTGCGAAGGTGTCACCGTTGTTCCGCTCCGGGACGGCTAGCGTTGCCGAAGGCGGTACGGCATACTTGTTCAGATGCCGCACCGCCTCCGGCAAGGAAATTCCCCGCACCTTAATGAGATAATCAAGTGCCGAGCGTCCGCCAAACCCGCGCGACCACCAAAACCACTTGCCGTTGGATATTTTCAAGCTGCCATGACTGCGTGTCGCATAGGCATTTCGTGAGCATTTCACCAATTCATAAGGCTCGACATGCTGCAGATACGTCAGCAAGTCCCACTCTTTGGCACGCTCGATCTGCTCTTTGCTTACATAAGCCATCGACTCGCTCCTTTCGATCATCTTCATCCTGTTCAATTGTCCATGCACAAGCAGAGATGAACGCAAAAAAGCCTGTTACCGGTCGGCAACAGACTTGTCGGGTTCAGTATTTACGATTTCTGCGGCTATAGCGCCCCTATTTTTTTCAGGTATGCATAACAATCCGCATGACCTTGCCAATAAAGGGCCATACGTTCCATGCGTATCGTTTCATCCAGCGTCTTTTGAACCTCCAGCCAGGCTTGATAGTCCTGATCGCTCGGAAAAACACCGGCATCGCCATCCATCATGCCCTTGATAAACGGATGCTGCAATTGAATCTCAACCCTCCGCTGAACCCACATCATATAAGCTTCCTCATTGCGCAAACGCCGGGTGACTTCATTGTCCAGATCGTCAAAGACCTGCTCCAGTTGCTGCCAACATTCCTTTTCCATGCGCGCTCCCTCCCATAACAAACATACCTGATCCGGCCGGAACGCGCGAACCTGTCATTGATCATCTCTATGGATCATTCTATTAGGCAAGCTTCGCCACACCAATGCACCTCAAGAATAGGATGGGGCAGCGTCCGAGCTTCGACCTATCAGCGTGTAGGCCAATCTCCCTTTCTGCGGTTTGCCGGTTTCTCTCCTTCATTCGGTTTTCGAGCTATCGCCTTCCGGTCTCCATCTTTCCCGTGCAACCTATGGCGCACCGGCAAGGCACTAAGCGCTCCCCGATTCAACGTATCCACACTGCCATCCAGCGTCAAAAGCCGAACCTTGCGCTCAGGAAAAAAGCGCTCCAAAACCAACAACCCTTCTGATTGATTTCGACTGAGCCTCGCCAAGTCACAGGTCATGATGCAATCCATTCCTCCGTCATTGATGTCCCGCAGCATGGCCTGAAACGCCGGGCGGTTGAAATGGATGCCGCTGTAACCATCATCCGCATACACATTCACCAATCGCCAGCCCTGCTGCACCACATATTCCATCAACCGAGCTTTTTGATCGGCAATACCGGCGCTCTCTGCAATACCGTCATCCCTTCTTCCCACGCGACAATAAATCCCTACCCGATAAACCTTGTCCTGATTCGCTTCCAATGGTTCACACCTCCTCGTTTGGATACGCCATGAGAAAAAGCCTGCCGCCGGGGAAGGGCAACAGGCTCTTGGAAGAGTACATATCGCCGGGCTTATGGATATTTGCTATCTGGATTTTCGCCCCTATTGCGGCTCGCTACTGCGGCGGAATTGGACAAGACAGACGTTGAGTTCGTATAATCTGGTTATACAAATTTTGAATGGAGGTGTTGCATCTTGAAAGAAGGTATTCGTTATGAGTTTCACCATACGGGTATTCCCACGACGGAAATCAAGCCTGATGAAAAATATAGCGCATCAGCCAAAATGTACACTTCAGATCATGATGGCCAATTTCGAATCCAATGGCATCGTTTTGAGCCGGATTCCCCCTTGCACCCGCTGATGAAGTCCTTGCCTCATGTGGCCTTTAAAGTGAATGATTTAGAAGCTGCCATTGAGGGAGAAGAAGTGATTTTAGGACCATACGAACCTATTGACGATTATCGAGTTGCCGTGATTAACGATAATGGCGTGCCGGTCGAACTCATCCAAACATCTCTTTCAGATGAAGTGCTCTGGAGCAGGGCAAAAAAAGGGCAAGGTTCGCTTTATCGAAGCACGTCATCGTAACTGACGGAAATCATCCTGCTTCTACCATCCGTCACCGCTCCTGCCGGTTCGCTCTTTTGCGGTCCGGCAACTCCGGTTCCTCGTCAGCCACGCCTGCGTCTATCGCCTCGTTCTCCCGCTTATCCATATTCAGCAGCGCATTCAGCTCCGCCAGCCGCACCGACTTGGCCTGCAACTCCTGCTCCTGCTTAAAGGGAGCCTCAATCTCCTCCTTCGCCGTTTCCATCTGCTTATGGAGCGTGACCAGTTGACCGCGGCAATAGGCAAGCTTCTCCGGCAGCGCAACAAGTGCATTGTTCAGCCGAGTTAAATTTCCGCTTGCATCGGTACCAAGCGAAATGCTATGCCCCAACGCGCCGCGCAATGTCGCTTTGTACTCCTTATGAAAGCTGTCGAACGAAACCCATAGGGAGAAGCCCAGGTATTGGCCGATCTCCTGCGGATCGGGAGATGTCATCCCCTTGCAGGCTTCCAGCAGCGCCGCGCCTGCCGATGCGCGTTCCTTATACGTAAACTCCTTGATCGTCATTCCGGCAAAGGCGGCTTCTTCGCCGTCCATTTTTTCGGTATCCTGACGACTATACAAAGCCACATCCTGCTCATACCCGGCAATCCGTTCTTCCGTCGATTTGATCTGCTGCGGCAACAGCTTGAGCAGCCGATCCTCCAGCGCATAACGCTGGCTTAGATGGTTGGCCTTGAGCAGCTTGAGCTTGGACACTTGAATGTCCAAGTCCATCTTTTCCTTAATATACGGATTGC
The DNA here is from genome assembly GCF_042654645.1 of Cohnella hongkongensis. Classification (NCBI taxonomy): domain Bacteria; kingdom Bacillati; phylum Bacillota; class Bacilli; order Caryophanales; family Paenibacillaceae; genus Cohnella; species Cohnella hongkongensis. The sequence goes on from NZ_JBHSEP010000015.1 coordinate 72,683, forward strand.
CGGTCGCCAGTGCCTTCACTTCGGCGTAAGAAAGAGCCGCTTCATCAATGTCTTCGGCAGAGCGAACCGGCGACTTGCTCGTCATGATTTGCGAGATAAAGCGCTGCTTGTTTTCGAGCGTCTGGTAGAGGTAGGCATCAAATGTGTTTTCCGTCACGTAGCGGTAAATATGCGCTTCGCTGTTCTGGTTGCCCTGGCGAATCACGCGACCTAAACGTTGTTCCAAATCGCGCGGACGCCATGGGCAATCGAGGTCATGAATGGCTACCAGCTTCGTCTGCACATTCGTACCGGCCCCCATTTTGAACGTCGATCCCAGCAGAACGCGAACCTGTCCCGCCCGCACCTTGCCAAACAGTTCTTTCTTCTGCGCATCTGTATTGGCCTCATGAATATAGGCGATCTCCGTCGCCGGAACACCCTTCTCCAATAATTTGCGCTTGATCTCATCATAAACATTGAAGGTTCCGTCCGCTTTCGGGGTAGACAAATCGCAAAAGACCAATTGCGTGAGCCGTTGCTCTTGCCCGTCCTGCCAATGCCGGTAAATGTTATTCGCGCAGGCGCTGATCTTACTGCCTTCATCATCCGGCAGCAGCGGATTGGCCAGCCGCTGATCGAGCGCCAGCTTGCGCCCGTCATTCGTGATCAGCAGCATATTGTCCTCGTGCGGCTCGACCGCCTTGGCCCGAACCTGCTCTGCGCGGCGGGCAAGGTCGGCTACCATATCCCGTTGAAACTCGCTTGGCGGGACAGCCACATTATGAAAATGCGCCTGCGGCACCGGGAGCTGGAGCATATCGACGGTCTGGATGTCGGCCACTTCCTTGAACATATTCATCAGTTCCGGCAAATTGTAGAACCGGGCAAAGCGGGTTTTCGCCTGATACCCTGTTCCTGCCGGAGCCAGTTCAATTGCGGTGACGGTTTCGCCAAACGTGGACGCCCACGAATCAAAATGCTGCAAGCCCTGCTTCTGCAAGCTCCCATACTGCAAATACCGCTGCATCGTATACATTTCCGTGATAGAATTCGAGATTGGCGTTCCCGTTGCGAAAATAATGCCGCGTCCGCCCGTCAGTTCATCCAGATAACGGCACTTCATAAACATGTCCGACGACTTTTGCGCTTCGGTCTGCGATAGCCCCGCAACATTGCGCATTTTGGTGTACAGGAACAAGTTCTTGTATGAATCCGCCTCGTCCACGAACAGCCGATCCACACCCAATTCCTCAAACGTGACTACATCGTCTTTACGGCTCGTATCGTTCAATTTTTCGAGCTTGATTTGCAGCGTCTTCTTCGTCTTCTCCAATTGCTTGATCGCATACCGCTCGCCCTTGGCCTCTTTCAACTCCCGAATGCCGCCGGTAATCTCGTAAATCTGCTCCTCCAGTTGCTGGCGCTGGCGTTCCAGGGAAATCGGAATCTTCTCAAACTGTGAGTGCCCGATAATGATCGCGTCATAGTCTCCGGTCGCAATGCGGGCGCAAAACGTTTTGCGGTTTTTCGTCTCAAAATCCTTTTTTGTTGTCACCAGCACATTCGCCGACGGATAAAGCTGCAAGAACTCCGCCGCCCACTGCTCTATCAAGTGGTTCGGGACAACAAACATGCTTTTGTTGCACAAACCCAAATGCTTGCTCTCCATCGCTGCGGCGGTCATCGCGAATGTTTTGCCCGCGCCGACACAATGGGCAAAGAGCGCATTGCCGCCGTAGAGCGCGCGGGCAACTGCGTTCACCTGATGCTGCCGTAGCCGAATTTCCGGATTCATGCCGCTCAACCGGACATGGCTGCCGTCATATTCCCGCGGCCGAATGGCATTAAATCGCTCATTGTACAGGCGTGTAAGCCGCTCACGTCGCTGCGGATCTCTCCAAAGCCATTCGCCGAACGCTTCCTTGATCAGTTCCTGCTTTTGCTGGGCAATGGCCGTATCCTTCCGGTTCAGCACCCTTTTTTCTACGCCGTTTTCCACCACTGTTTCGAAAATGCGCACATCTCGTAAATTGAGCGTATCCTCCATAATTTTGTATGCATTGATTCGCTCCGTGCCGTAGGTAACGTTGGCTTTAATGTTGTTGCTTCGATCATCGCTTTTACCCCGCACGTTCCAGGCGGCTGTGTAATCGGAATAGAGCACCTGAATGGAAGGGCGAAACATCGGCGGCGTGTCCAGCAACTCGAACATAAAGTCCCGCACGACCTCGGCAGGCAGCCAGGTCGCTCCCAGCCGAACATCGATTTCGGAAGCCGTCAAATCCGGCGGCTGCACCGCCTCCAGCGCCTTGACATTTTCGCCATAGCGCTCCGCATCATAGCCCGCAAATTGCTTTGCGATACGCAGCTTGTCGCGCACATGGCCGGACAAATACGCATCCGCTGTCTCGTAAAGCGGCTCTCCATCCTCGTCCATCTGTTCGGGATTGGGAAAGATAACGCCGCGCAAATCCTGCACCAGCTTTTCTGTGGGGATACCGGTCAGTTCGCTCATATAAGCCAAATCCACCCGAGCCTTGACGCCGATGGACACCGCCAATGCTTCGGACGCCGTATCCACCTGCTCTACTTGCGTCCGTTGCCGGATGGTGCGTTTCGTAAACATGTCGGCCTTGCGCTGCATACGCCCTTCATCGTCGAGGATTTCCAATGAGCAGAGCAGGAAGTAGGAACTGTCATCCGAAAAGGCGAGACTGTTGGCGCGGCTGTTGATCAGCCCATATTGCGCTGTGAAGCGATCATACTGCATGTTTAGCTTGCGCTGCTGTTCGCGAATCGCTTCCTCGCTGTAGTTCTCGGTCTGGTATTCGATCAGGTCGCGCACGGTATTGCGCAACTGGATCATGCCTTTGATGCGTCCCGTCGCCGTTGCCGAGGTCTCGACCGGATGCATTTGGCTGTTTTGGCGGAAATAGACCTTACCTTCCACCAGCGTAAAGCTGAAATTGCGCACGTTCGGATCGGCGGGCAAGGAAGCCTCCGCTTCCTCCGGCTGCTCCTCACGCTCTCCTTCTACCCATTCGGCGTGAATATTGGTCAATGCCTCGCGCAGCAGCTCATCAAGCGGTGCATCCGGGTACGGTCGGCATGTCGTTTCCTCGCGGTTGCCGTACATTTTGTCATCAAACGCCATCGTACCCAGCACCATATCCGGTTGAGCGGCAAAGTAGGCGTTGATCGGCACGCCATCCTCTGTTTCGGCCAACGCCAGCCACGGCTCGCTTTTCTCGTTGACCGTCACCATGCGATCCCGTTTTTGCAAAAAGAGAATGTCTGCGGTCACTTCCGTTCCCGCATTGGCCAGAAACGCATTGCTCGGCAGACGCACAGCCCCGAGCAAGGTCGCCCGTTCCGCGATGTACCTGCGAACCGCCGGATTTTGCTTGTCCATCGTCCCCTTGGAGGTAATGAAGGCGATGATGCCGCCTGGCCGCACCTTGTCGAGCGTCTTCGCAAAAAAATAATCGTGAATTAAAAACTTGTGCTTGTCATATTTTTTGTCCACCACGCCATAGCCGCCGAACGGCACATTACCAATGGCAAGGTCAAAGAAGCTGTCCGGCAGATTCGTCCGCTCGTATCCGCTGATCGCAATGGAAGCCTGCGGGTACAACTGCTTGGCGATTCGCCCGGTCAAGCTGTCGAGTTCCACGCCAAACAGCCGTGAATCCTGAAACGATTCCGGCACCAAACCAAAGAAGTTGCCAATCCCGCAGGAAGGCTCCAAAATATTGCCTCGCCGAAAGCCCATTTGCTCCAGGCACTCATACATCGCCTGAATGACCGTTGGCGACGTATAATGGGCGTTCAAGGTTGAGGCCCGGGCAGACGCAAACTCCTCCGGGGTCAGCAGCGCTTGCAGTTCGGCATATTCAGCAGCCCATTGGCTGTTGGCATCATCGAATGCCTGTGGGATGCCGCCCCATCCCACATAATGCGCCAGCACCGCCTGCTCCTCCGCATTCGCTTGGCGGTTTTCCTGCTCCAACTGCTGGAGCAGCCGAATCGCTTCCACATTTCGTCTGAATTTCGTTTTTGCACCGCCGTGCCCCAAGGCATAATCCGCAATGCGGTAATTGCTCGCCGGTTCGCGTGGGTGGGCAGCAGCCTCGTTAATAGGCGTAGCAGGTGTTCCGTCTTGTTCGGTTTGCTTTGATGCGGCTTGCGCCGGTTCCTCTGAACGGTCATCCGTTCCATCGCTTTCCCATAACGCTACTTCCGCTTCGGACAGCGGTTCATTGGAGAGCAAATGATCGTTAAGCGGATTGTCGCGCAAGAGGCGTTCCAGTTCGCTGCGGCTCAACTCCTTTGAAAAGAGCGGAAACTGCTTGTCCTGCAACCAAATCTTGCCCGGAGCCAACTGCACGATTTCATATTCATCCGCGCCGACGAAGACCGTGCTGCCTTCGGTATATGCATAACGCAGCTTCATCCGGTCACGCTGCAGGGCATCTGGCGGCGGAGCCAACGGTGGCTCCGGCAACGGGAGCCGCCGTTCTCGCATCTCGGCTTCGCGCTGCCTCCGTTGCTCCTCCAATTGTTCGGCATAGGCGGGCAACTGCTCCGCTTCCCGGCGATTCAAATAACGTCCGGCGGCCAGCAATTCGCCAATCCGCTTTTGCACCTTCATCCAGGGCAGCACCAGCTTCTGATCCTGATCCCCTCGAAAGCCGCGCTCCAACGTAATGCCTTTGCTATCGTGATGCTCATGGATATTCGTACCAATCAAAGCAGGAGCGCGGCCACCTGTCCCATATTCCCGTTTCAAAAAATCGGCATTGTCCTGCGCCGACAGCGATTGCTGAAAATGAAGGGCAATCCGCAGCTTACCAAGCTCGAAGCCGCTGCCGTTTTGCAGCACGGCATCTATGACCTCCTGCGGCCAGACAAACGCAGCGGCTTTTTCCTCCGCCGTCTCCTCCAGCCACATTGTTTGCTGCTCGGCGGACGGCTCCAGCGGCTGCGTCCGGCCAAATTCATTCAGCAGCAGCATGCTGCGGATATGACCGGCAATCACGCCCCAATCGTAGAAGCCTTGGGCCGTCCGGCTATCCGACTTGCCCGTCCAAATATGCAGCACATTTTGGTAAGGCTCCACACCGAGCCAAGTATCCGGCTCCAGTTCCAGCTCCGTCTGCCCCTGCGGGAACAGGCTTCTGACGTACACGGCGCATTCTACCGGATCATCATGGGCATCAAAAAAAGCTGCGATCTCCGCCTTGCTCTCCGAGAGCGGCGTGGTTCGCAGCATATCGTTGATCTGGTTCCCGTCATGAAAAAACGGAAGACGCTTGTCCTCCGTTCCCCGGTCGTGCCATTTTAGCGATACACCAGTTCGGTCAGAATCAGTTCCTCCGCCTGTTGCTTCAGGCTGTTCATGTGACCCGTCCAGCCCAACGGATCGCTCGCTTTGTCCGGTGCCGGGTGCTGCGTCAGCAGTTGCGCGATGGTCTGCTCGATCTGTTCCCTCGCCGTCCGGTCGATCTCCGCCAGATGCGGGTTCAACTGCTCCGAGAGCATCAGGTGAGCGTAGGTGCCCTTGCGCTCGTTTTTCAGAAACGTCTTGCGCAGCAGGCCGTATTTCCCGATGCTCATCGGTTCGGGCTGCGCTAGATCCGGCAGCAGGTAATCCCCGCTCTGTGTGTACGTCAGTTCCATGCTCCATCATCCCTTCGCGTGGTTTACCCTCATTGTGCGGCAACGGTTGTGGCTTTGCAACGGTGCGGATTGCATCCAGAGATTGACTTCGCCTGTTTTGTCGGCGCTGCGCCCGCACGGTAGCCTCGATCTCCCGCAAGATCGTTTCCGTCACATCGCTGATCGCCGCGCCCAAATGCGAAAGCGCGGGCAAAGTGTTGAAATACTCGACACCGGATAAGTCATCGGTGCTGATGTAATGAGTTGGCTCCTGCCCGCAGCGAACCAACGCCATGTAGGCAACGGCGTGCTGCGCGGCTTCCCGAAACAGCAGCTCCACATGCGAGGCGTCCAGTTCTTCGAGCAGGCTATTGTCGCGCTCGGCCAGCAGCATCTGCACATAATCGGCGCTATGATCTTCTACCGCGTTCCGCGCCGCAGCCAGCAGAGAGCCGGGCAATTCCATGGCCGGCTCCCGTTCGTGTCCAAAAGCATTCTCCAGCGTTTCAAGCACAGCCTCCGTATCCGCCTCGTCCATGCGCCAGAGCGGCACATCGCGCGACTGGCGGCTTTGCGTATCCGATACGTCAAACACATGGCGCAGCCCCAGGCTGCTGCCCCGATCCTCAATCAGCGCTATGCCTTTCGCGCCGCGTTTGACCCAACGGTTCAGCTTTTGGTTCCATACTTCAATCGGGGCACAGGCGGTAGCGTCCGGGCGTTGCGCATAGATTAATAGTTGATCCTGAAACGGATACTTGTAATTCCATGCGGCGGTGCGCAAGAAGTCGGCCCATTGTCCGGTATCGTTCACCACCGCATGCGCTGTGCGGGCGGACAGCTCGACCATGCGCTGCAGCTTGGCTGTCACGGGGACACCTCCTTACCGGATCGTAATTTTGTTGGTCAATCGAATGCCTTCCTCGGAATAACGAGAGGTAAGGTGAATCAATCCGTTTTGCTCCAGGCGATGCAGGTTGCGGCGAATGGCAGAGGTCGAAAGTCCGACCTCTGCCGCGAGGCGGCGGGAAGACAGCCACACGGTGCCGTTTCGCCCGCCAGCGAAGTCCAGCAAATAGCCGTACAGCAGCTTGGCCGCCGGGGGAAGCGCGGCTTCCGCCAGCAGCCGGTAACGCGTCAAATCGTTCATGGCGTCCTCCTATCGTTGCGGCTCCGTTTTTTTCTTCTGCGCGGCGGGCGCGGAAGGGGCTTGCCGCTGCTGCTCGGCCACACGCTCCGGCCGGGCGTAGCAGTACAAGTAGAAGTTGTAATCCCCAGCAAACGGGAAGCAGCGCAAATAATAACGATGCTCCTGCGTCTCCATGCGAAAGCCGTATACGTCCGTACTCCAAGCCCCGGCGATGCGCGCCTCCGGGCGCTTGCTGCAAAAGCGAAGCATATGCTGACGGCTTTTCAGCACGCCTTGGTCACCAATTGCTTGAAACACCTTGCCCAATTCATCTTGAAAGGCTGACGTTTCAAACGGAGAACGCCGGGGAAACCAGGTCACCCAAAACTCCTCGCCGGACCGCCCGAAATCCCCGCGCAGATGGCCGATGCAGGCGCGCCCGATCTCATTTTCGGCCGAAGCCGAATAAAAATAGGCCGCTTCCTCGGGAGCGGCGCTTTGCAGCTTCTCATACATGTCCATTCCTCCCGGCTGGTGAAGTTAATGCGTGCCGCCCGTGCCAAAATCGTCGTAGCTGGACAGGTCGGCATGATAAAACGCCACATCGCCGTCCAGCAAGGAAAACCTTACGCCATACGGATCGACAAAGCTGCGTCCAAAGCCCTCCTTCTGCCATTGGTTGTTCAACGGCGCGTTCTTGTATTGCAAATGCGGCTGGTTCACGTTCCGGTTGCCAATCGTTTCGATATTAAAATTGACGACAATATAGCCGTCGCGCAGGAAGATCGGAGACTGGTCATCCAGCTTGTGCGTGCGTCCGTACTCGGCCACATTAAAGCCCGCTGGCACCGCATACGGCGCTGCTGGCAAGCTGTACTCTCCGCGCCAAAGCTGAACGGCGGCATTCGCTCGCGCTGCATCGACGCCGCTCGGAACCTGCATGCTGCCAATGAAGGTCCGAAGCTGTGGCGGCAACAGCATGCCGTCATAGCCGCCTACGTAAATCTTCTTTTGCGCCGCATCCTTTAAGAATTGCTGGACATATGTCGCTTGATTGCCCGTTGCCCCATTCAGCTTCCAAAGCGTGCTCGCGGTATTCGTCAGTTCTTGTTGCGAAACATTGCGCAGCCGCGTATCCAGCGTCACCAGCCGCTGCTCGGTGTCCTCTGCGGAGCCGATGCGAATAAACCGCTTGTTGCCCGAGTGGTAATACAAGTCCACCGGCTGTCGGTTCTGCCCCTTCTTGTCCACGAAATAGAAGGTAGGCGTAATCAGGATACCGTCGCCCGAACCAAACATATTGCCAAGCGTCTTGACCTCGAATTTGAAGTGATAGCCCGTCTTGATCGCCACGTTTTTCTTGCCGCTCTCCGGGTGACTGCCCGGACGGATCGGCAACATGAAGGGAGCCTTGTTGCCCCGCGCCGCGCCGTCAATCCCGTTCAGCCCGACCCAATAGCTGTTGCCTGTTGGCGTTGCACTGCCTTTTGACGTGCGGAATACCGTCTCCCACTGGTAATCCGCGATGTCGATAATACGGAAATCAAACAAACGACCGATGACTTCGACCGGCACCACCTGCGTCGCCACATGATGGTTCACATCCAGATTGGCACTCGTCTGGGACGTAAACGAGGCCGGGCTGTTTTCGGCAAAGGAGCGAAACAGTACCTCGTAATTTCCTTCATCGACCCACACCGGCAAATAAAACGTCGTCTGTAGCTGGCCAACCGGTATCGAAGTCCAGGTCTCCTTCGGGATCAGCGTAGTGCGGTCAGCCTTGTATACATCGAAGGGGAATCGAACTTGTTTGTCCCGGGTGTACTTGGCGTAATCCCGGTTGCCATAGCCCGTTATGTCCCGGTGCAGCCCGCTGGTCGGAATGGTCACCGTAAAGGGCCGATTCAAAATAAGCGCAGAACGCCCGGATGCCGGAACTGTTTTTTGGTTATGCGCTGATCGTCGGACACAGTGGCCCGAGAAACCACCGGCGTATGCACCGTCACCGGATTGATGCCGGAAATCGGAAAACTTTGATTGCTTCCGCCGCCAATGCCCTTAATCAGCGAGTAGGAGAGCGTCCCACTGCTTGGCTGCGCTGCCTTGTTGATTTTGCCTGAATCAATGACAAACCCGCTGCCGTACAGCACGTTTTGCCCGATCATCGGCGAAGCCGGAATCGCCCCCGGAGCCGGAGCCGTTTCCTCCGTTGTTCGGCTGTCCATGATGGTCTGTCCGTTAAAGACAAGGGAATCGTTCCGCACCTTGATTTTCCCGACCGCCTTTTCCGCTTCATTCTTCCAATTCTCACTAGGCAAGGCAGGACGGCTTGAGCCGCCATATAACGATTGGCCGGGCAAGGTCACATTGCGATACACCGGATCGGTCACATGCGCTGATAGCGAAGCATCATGGCTGGCCGAAACGGTTGGCGGCGTGTAGCCACTCGGTTGCAGCGTCACCTTGCCGCCCGGCAAGGCATAGTTGGATATTTCAGCGCGCTGAAAGCCGTACACTTCCAGGCGATCAATCAGCCAGTAGCTGAACTTGCGTTCCACCGTATAGTTTTGCGTAACCGTTTGAGTAGCGGAGCGCGATACCGGGATAGTGGTCGGGTTGCCCCCGCTATCTGGCGGGCCGGAGACATATTCCGTCCAATGCAGCGAATAGGTGCGGCTGACCGTGACCGGATACTGTTTTGTTCCCTTGATCTCCGTAAATTTGTTTCGGTACAAATAGGCTTTCGCACTCGCGTTCACATACAGGCTTTCCGATGTTGGGATGCCCTTGCTCACATCAAATCGTTCCGCGCCGCGCGCATCTGCCTTAATAACCGCTGATGCCGATGCGTCCATGTCCTCGCGCTGCTGCTCGGAGCCGGTTTGCGGGGGTTCTCCGCCGCGATTGATCTGCACCGTGTGATCGGCGGTCGAATCGCCCGTTTGGTTGGCCTTGTCCGTCACCACGACTGTGATTTTGACAGTGACAGAATCGCTGCTGCCAAGCGGAATGCGAATCGGAAGCAACTTGCTGGCCGATGTGCCGCTCAGCTCGCCGGTTTGCTGGCTGGCATTGACCAGTTGCGCGTTTTCGATACTCGTAATCCGATAAGACTTGAGCTGGCTTGGCGACTTGGCTTCGAACGTAAAATCGCCCGTGACCGCTGTTTCCGTCGAAGCCGCCTGCCCCGGCGCGTCAATGCGAGAAGTAACAGTAACAGGCGAAGGCACTTTGTAGATGCCCACAAAGTTGGAACCGCTCGGGCCAACCAGAATGGAGCGTTCCCGCAGCTTGCTGTCGCCTTTTTCCTGAATGAACAGCTTCTCTGCCGGATTGCTATTGCTCGTAATGTAGGAGCGAATAATCTCATACGTTTGCCCGCCCTTGGTGATCGTCGCCTCAAAGGTGTGATTCGTTTCCGCTCCTGTCGCAAACTCGCCCTTATCCACCTCCTGCAACACCGTACCGTCTTCCTTCTGATAGTAAGCTTTCACGGGACTCGCAGCTTCCTCATATTCGGCAATCGCGTCCGAACCGCCAAGGGCTACCGTAAAGCTGCGAATACGCACTTTTTCGTTCGTTTCGGGATTTTCCTGCAACCACTTTTTCTGCGTCGTATCCTGCTTCGGGGACAAATAGGAGCGGACGATCCGATACGTTTTCCCGCCATCGGTCAAGGTCGCCGGAAATTCGTGGTCAATCGTTTCCCCGATTTTGTATTTGCCCTTCAAAAACGTCACGTCCGGCTTTTGAATGATTCGGGCATCGGCGGTTTTGGCCACGACATCCACCGGAAACTCCGCACTGCGATAGGGAATATGAAGGCCGAAATAGTCGTCAAGATCGTCGGGAACCCGCCAGCCCTCGGCTTGCTTGATGCCCGACAGGGTGTAGAAGGGACCTTTGCGAACCGAGCCGTCTCCGTTGATGGAAACCATGACGGCATAAAAGTACAAGTCGTCATTGTCCTGAATGCCGTCCATGCCTGCCGCCCAAAGTCGCTGAGTCACGATTTCTTCGGGTACTTCGTAGTAGGACGTCAGTGGCTGGCCGGGTATGGGCGGATCAGGATACTGCCCTTTTTGCCTGACCTCCTGATTGAGAAACAGCGCATGCGGTTGATCACGCGGATCACTGCATTGCTTGGGCGTGGTTACAGAGCATACTTGTTCTCGCGTGACGACCCAGCCCACCGTTTTGTAGCGAATGGATGTCGTGGCCGCCGTGCTGGTTATCTCAAATTGGATGGCACCGTCCTTAATATTGATGCCGGGTGAAGCGGCGAATGCTTGTTGAGGGAAAAATGACATAAAAAAAGTACATGCCAGCAGCATGTACAGGATCGGTCGATTCAGTTTTGAATGCACCATATATCTACTCCACCTTTGAAATGGTGTGATTGAAAAATAGACTTGCTGTAGGCGAGACCTTTAATGAATCTCCCCAATCACCGCCAACGCTGGTTTTCATTTTAATATCCGAGTATCCCTCATACCAAACGTCCTTCTCGAATGTGGAATCTTTCGGAAACCATTCGTCGTAAAGCAGGCGTTTATGCTTGTTGAACGCAACAAATTTCATTCTGAATTTAACCCGAATATAATCGCCGCCAAAACCATCGTAAAAAATCATAGATGGCTCTGGATCAAGATACCCCTGTATCTGAATCTTGTTTTCCTTCACCCACTCCACATACTGGCGGATGTATTTCAGTTCCGCATTGGAGTTTTGCATTTTGGTTGCAAACAACGCCTGCGCCCATGCGTCATCAATCGTCTGGTAGTCCACGTTGAGCCACAATGCGCCAAACGTTTTCAGCCTGCCCAACCAGATGTCCACATTCCCTTTGTTGTACTCTGGACTGGTCGAATAGAGCGTGGAAGATACCTTGCGATCCTCTGGAAACGAATATGGATACGCCATCTCGTACATCGCGTTCGGTACATCCTCCAGAATGTACGGGTAATCCGCTGCATTACTCGGCAAATCGGTTGTGCGAATCAGCCTGCCCCACGGATCGGTCTCGCCATTCAAGTGTTCCGTCGTGGACAAAAACACCGTATTCGTTTGGCCGTCCCATTCCACTGCAACGCTAAGAATTTCGCTGACAAATCGCAGCGGGACAAAAGTTCGCCCGCCTTGCATCACCGCCTGAGTATCGAAGGCCACTTCTTCGCCATTGACCGTCGCGACATGACTGCCGATGGTCAAGCGAATGTTCTGATCGTCCTTTTGGATCGGCACCGACCGGCTCTCCGCTTCCCAGCCGACCTTTGCGCCGAGCGCCTCCGCTACAAACCGCACCGGCACCAACGTTCGCTGGTTTTCATCAATGAACGCCTGGGCGTCGGGGAACCACAGCTTCGTACCATCCATCACTACCGTGACAAATGTTGGCGGCTTGGATGCCGCGCTCGCAGTCAGGGCAAACCCATTCACAAGCATGACCACGATCAACACCAGCAATATTCTTTTTTTCAATGGCTTCACTCCTTCATCTCAGTATCGTCCGTATGGAAAAACTTTCTTGTCCCTTCATGATAGGGGATACCGCTGGAGCCTGTCTACCTTGCAAATCGGAAAAGCGGCTCCCATTTTAATGAAGGAACGGGAGCCGCGCCATGCTTACACGCCCGAACCGAGGGTGAAGGTCAACGTCGCCGTATAGGTCGTCGCAACCGTGCCGACCACATCATTCACCTCATACTTGCTGGAGCCGCTGCTGACCGAAGCCACCGTTACGGTTTTCGGCACTGCCAGCGAGTAGGAGACGCCTGCCGTATACTCGCCCATGCCGTAGCCCGGAGCTGCCTGTTTCAGCTTGAGCGGCGTGGAGGACAGCGTACCGTTATAGGCCAGCGGCCCATAGGTCGGATCGACAGCCTGGCCGCTCAAGGCTACGACCGGCGTACCAACCATCACGGATACGGCGCTGGCCGGAATTTTGACGGTATACGTGCCCGAGGTCGTCGGGTCAGGCAAGGAGCCGCTCACAAAATCGGTGGACGAAACAGATACCGACCAGCCTGCACCGCTGCCGCGGCTGTCGCGAACGGTTATCCCATTGGAGGCCGTCGAGATCTGATTCGCGGTGACGTCCAGCGTCACTGCGCTGAAGGAAATGGCCGTCTGCGACGATTGATTCGTGCCTGCGATGATGGACACCGTTTCGGCATGGGCGGCGGCAGGGAGCAGGAGCGCCGTTGCCAAGGCAAGGGGAATCAGTTTGCGAATGAAGTTGAACATGGATCAATTCTCCTTTACAAATGGGGTGATCTATATGAACATTCTGCGCCCGGACGCAGCATGGGATTTTAGCGCGGCTCCCTGGCACGCCGCTTGTCGGCACGTTTTCGCCGCCACGTGACGATCACAATCAGCAGCAATAGTCCGGCATAGAGGTAGATGCGGTGCAACCCAAGCCACGGCGCAGGCAACGGGGAGCCGTCCTCCGCTACCTGAATCACCTCGCCCGAAGACGCCGTTCCCCAGCGGGTGCGTTCTTCTTCGCCCGCCACTTCAAAGGGCAGTACCTTTTGCTCCATCTGCCCGTTGACGTTCGTGATGACCTCCGCCAAATAGGCTCCCGGAGCGAGCGGTCGACTTAGTTCGGCCCGATATTGCGCCACCGTCCCCGCATAAATGGAGTCGAAGCGAGTTTTCAGTTCCAGTACGGGCTTATCTTCGTCCTGCCGCTTGACCTCCACGGTCATCTCCGGTTTGGATAAACTGCCGCCTTCGTTCATGAGCAAAATGGAGAGGAAGGCTTTCTCATTTTCTTTCGCATAGACGGCTCCATGCGGAACCGCCTGCGGCGGCTTCGCTTCGTCCAGCTTGTAGTTGAGGACGACCTGCAAGCCGGTCTTGCGGACCACGCGGGTAACAAACCGCGCCTGCGTATCGTCCGACACTTCCACTGTGTGATCCTGATCGTCGTAAACGCCGATCACCGAGACATATTGACCCGGCTGAACGGAATCGGGGATGCGCATGTTCACGGTAAAGCGTTCTGTTTCTCCTGCCCGCACCGTAATGGGTCGATCCGGCGTTGTATACCAAGCTGCCGAGCTTAGATCCGGATCATTCGGCAACGTAAAATCCTTCCCGCCGCCAAGCGCCGGGATGGCATCCGCCATGTAGAGCAGGGCGGTGATGTCCTTCTCCGTCGGATTGCTCACCTCCACCGCATACTCGCGTTCCTCCCCGGGGACGATTTCCTCGACATAAGCGCCGAGTTGCGGATGGATGCGTTCGGGATCGCCGCTCACGATCAATTGCTGTCCCTTCGCCGGGGCCGAAAACCCCGTTCCAACCCAAAAAAACGTTGCCAGCAGCAACAGTCGAATCCACATGCGTTATTCGCTCCTTTTGTTCAAATTCCGCTGGTCAGTGTCACGGTGAGCGTACACGTATACGTTCCGGCCAACAGGCCAATCGTGTCGCCTGGCTCGTAGGAAGAGGCAGGAGCAGCCTGAAATACCTGTACGGTCAACGGCACCGCCAGCGTCAAAGACATAGCCGTCTCATATCTCCCTGTGCCGTACCCGGCATCTGCCTGCATGATGGGGACGGAGGTCGTCCCCAGTGTTTGTCCCGGCAGGTGCTTGGGGCCGTGAACGGCGTCGATTTCCATACCATTTCGCACCGTAATCGGCGCGGCTCCGCTTACCATCAGGTAGGAGGCTGGAAAGCCGGCGATCAGACTGCTGTTCCCCGTTGTGGGATCAAGTCCCGACCAGTAAAAGGGAGAAGCAGATATGCTCAGCGTCCAACCCGCGTTATAGCCGCGCAAGTCCGATACTGTTATGGGCAAGGTTGCCGAGCTTTGAAGCGAGGACGGCAGGATTACCGATGAAAACGAAGCGGCACCTTTTGCTGTCGTCATCGTCCCGGTCACCAGGCCGGGCAAGGCTCGTGAGCCGCCGCCGTATCCAAGCACACTGCCCGCCCCATAGCCCCAGCTATACAATAAATCGTCGATTGTTCCTGCCAGAACAAAGTTGGATTTGATGCTGCCTACAAATTGAACATCCTCCATCTGTATTTGCACCGGGGAATGGCGATCCGTCCCCGTCCCGTCTCCCAATTTGCCGCTCCAGTTCGAGCCCCAGCCCCAAAGTTCGCCATTCGACAGCTTCGCATGAGTGTAATCGCCACCGGCATGAATCGAGGCTACATTCGATAACGCCGAAAACAACGTCGGCTCATAGCGCCTTACGGTATCGCCAAAGCCCAGTTGTCCATACGTATTCACGCCCCAGCACCAGACCTGACCGTTGCCATCCAAGGCAAAGGAGGAATCGTTCCCTGCCGACACGCTGACGATGTTGGCCAAGGTACTTTGCCAGTACGGCGTCGTTACCGGCGGTCCGGCTCCTCCATTGCCAATGCCGCCGTAGCTGTTGCTCCCCCAAGCGTATACATGGCCATTCGTCGTGACGGCCAGGCTATGAGTGCCGCCAGCCGCGACGGTTAGAATCGAAGATAGCTCCGGCACTTGAACCGGCGATGTCTTGCTCGTGGTCGTCCCATCGCCAAGCTGCCCCTGTTGATTCTCTCCAACTGCCCATAACGTCCCGTCCTCACGTACAAACAGCGCAAAATGGACTCCGGCCTCCACTTGCGTCACATCGGACAATGAAAGTAGCGTTGGTTCATTTCTCTGCTGCGTGTCGCCAAGACCAAGCTGCCCCTCTGCTCCACGCCCCCAAACCCATACCGAACCATCGGCTTGCAGCGCATAGCCTGAGGTGGGGCCGCAAGCGATGTCCGTGATCTGATGCAGAGATTGAATCCGAGTAGGGAACGAAACGACAGTACCGCCGGAATCGTATCCCAACTGCCGTTGTTGATTGCTGCCCCACGACCAAACCGTGCCGTCCGATTTTAACGCCATGGCAAATTCACTGCCGCCGCAAGCCTGGGTATACACAGGCCCGGCTGCTTGCGCGGCGGGGATATGGACGGCAAGCCATAGCAAAATTCCGATCATTACTCGGACATACACATCCGGCTTCCTCCTTTCGATAATGCCAGCTATTGCGGACAGGGCAGCGGCATGTACCCTTTGCGCGCAGCCGCTTGCTCGCTGGCAAACACCTCTTCGCGCGGATATCCGTAGCCGCAAGAGCTACGGAAATAAACCTTCATCGCGTCTTTGCGAGCGCCGATTATAGCCTCCTGTTTCAGCACCCGACTTCCTCCCAACGCATAGCTGTTGTACACCTTCGCGCCCATCGGAATGCCTTGCAAAAACGCCATGACGCCCACATCGTCGATACTGTTGCTCCAGTCCTCGTCCGGGATTAGCGGCAAGGTGAACACGTACGAAAATCCGGATCGGGAGACGGTTTCATTGTATTGGTTGATCCGATATGCCAGTTCATCCTGAATCGCCCGGACAATCGTGCTGCGCCGTATCTGCTCAAATTGTTCGGCATCCTGCAGGAGCGGAATTGACGTTTGCTGTCGAATGTCCTGCCGCAAGCCCTCGTGCCAGCTTCCGCTTGCTGCATCGTAGGCCAGCACCTCCTGATCCAGCGTAAACGACAGGCTGTTGCCCGCCGCATCGGCGTATGCATACGGCTTCTTCGCACCCCAAACCGGCTTCATCACCGCCTTCCCGTCAGCGCCAGTCCATTCGTGTTCGCTATACACATAGAAGCCGTCATACCCCACAATGACAATCGCGGGAATGTAGCGGCGCAGCGTGCCTTGCGCCACCGGATCGTCCGCGATGCCAAAGCCCGCATCAAGCGTCCGATAAAACGCCGCAATGGCATCTTCCTTATTCAGTGCGACCCGTTTCTCCGAGCCGTACTGCGCTTCTCGTTGCTGACTGGCATTGCCAATTAACTGGCTCGCCGCATCTTCCACCGCCGCATCTAACGCAGCGTCATATCGTAATTCGGTCAGCAGCGTCCGCCGCAGCGCATCCGTCTCAATACGATTGATGGTCGCAAAGGGAAGGAACAACAGCGCGCCGACAATCGCCCACTCAATCCATCGCATGGCGCACCATCCCTCCGTAAGGAATAACGATCTTTTCATTTGGACTGATGGTGTTGTTCAGCATGTCAAAGATCAGCGTCCCCGCCGTCCGGTTCGTATTGCGCACCGTAACTGAGAAGCTATCGCCAACCCGCATGCGGTAGCGGCGGCTTGGATCATCTCTGGCTAGCGTATTGTCAGGAAACAGTACCGGCAAAATCTGTGCGTCATAGTACGAATCGAAATGTATTTCATAGATGCCGCGGAACGTTTCCGGTCGAGTTGGGTCATCGTAGACCGGTACATATTTCTTGCTGCCATGCTCCATCTCGACCGTAAAGCTATTGCCCGTTGCAGCCAATGCGACCATAAAATCGTAGTACATCGCGGGCGTAATGCCGCCCTTGTCGCGCACCGCATCCACAAATGAGGTCGTCGCCCGCAGCGCCACCAGCTCGGAAATATCGTCCTGCTGGTCAAAGGCGGCGGCGAGCGGATACAGGTAGAGCAAAAGGAGCGCAATCAGCACCGCAAACAGCTTGATCAGCGTGTTCATGGCACTCGCCTCAACATCAGCCGCAGCGACCGTCCGCTCTCATCCCGCTCATATTGCGGCACATATTTCGCTTGCAGGTGGATGCCGCTCACGCGAAGCTGCCCCCGTTCCAGCGTCGCTGCGTATCGGACACCGTCCACGATGATTTCCGCATCGCCTTCTTCCAGCCTCGCAATCGCGTGGAGCACCTCCGCTCCGCTGATCGTGCCGTCACTGGCTATCGGGCTAGCGGTTTGATGCAAGCTGCGATCCTGGACTTGGCCTGAGACGTAGGCTAGCGTGTTGAGCAAAGCCCCGTTTTGAAACAGCAGCAGGCCCGTTCCCACCGCGAGCAGAAACACCAGAAAAGCGACACTCATCTCCATCATCATTCTCGGGACGTAATCCATCCGCTTCTCCTCCTTTCAGCCGAAAGCGCCCGGGAAGCTCCGGGCACCTTCGGTCCTTCATGCGGCCTTACTGCTGCCGGAACACAATGCCGCGAATGACATTGCTGCTGTCCAGCACCAGGTTCGCGCGGAACTTGCCGCTCGGATTGACATAGTTAATATCCGCCTCGTCTACCGTTTGGGCGATCAGGCCGGGAGCAACGCCAACGACCGTACCGTAGGTCACGTTATCCATCGGCACACTCGTATTGATCGTTTTGCCGTACCATTGTCCGGCCGGATTTTTGCCGGTGAAAATCTGAATACCGAACTGATCGACATCGCGGAATTTACGCAGCGCGTTAACGACCTGGCTGCCGGACAACGTCGTATTGTCGTATACCGTAAAGGCCGTTTGCGACAGCTCGGTTTGAATGTTACTGAAATTGCTTTGCGCCGCCTTGGTGGAATCCTGGGCGGAAACAAACAAAACCACCGCCAAGGTAATGAGGGCAATAGCCAAGAAAATACCTGCCGCCATCACCAGCGCTTTTTGTGCATTGGACATTGGACTCGCTCCTTATCATTGGGATCGACAAAAAGCCTTCCCCGTGAAGAAAGGAAGGATCATCGTGCGCTTACTGAATACGTTGAAGCTGGTCGTAGTAAGCGGTCATTTGCTGCAGGCTAACGACAATGAGCGGTATCACCAAATACCCGAAAATCAGCGTCATCAAGGGGGTAAAGCCGATCCAGCGCCCCAGCCTGCTTTTTGTTCAATCAATTGCTCATACTCCTGCTTGCGCTGTTCCCGCGCAAACGCCTGCTCCGCTTCGAGATCATCGAACGCTTGGCGGATCGTCAAATGCTGTGATGCGAGCTCCAGCTTCTCCACCGTCCGCACGAACGGCAAAAACGGCGCATCCTCCTTGAGCTGCGCCAGCGCTTGTTCCTCACCTTGCTCAAAGTGAAGCAAGCAGGCTTGCAGCGGCTCCTTGAACACACGGGCAAACTGCTCCATCCAGATCAGCAGTTGTTCGACCGACATGCGCTCCATCCCGGATAACATGGCGATCACCGCTTGCAGTTGGTCGACCTCGTGCTTCATCTCCATTCGCCGCATACGCCGCTCAAACAATCGGATGCCGACGGGCAGCGCATACCCGCCCCAGCCTGCGGCGAGAGCCATAAACACCTCCCACCACAGCAGCCACGGCTGATCCAATTGCTCCAGCTTGTCCATCACCCGCCGCGCGGTCAGGCGAAGCTGCTCTTCCTGTTCCCCGTTTACCGCCTGCTGACGGAGTAGGTTCATGATGATGCGTTCGTTGCGCGGCCTCACCTCCTTTACTTGTTCCAAAATGCGGCGATCCAGCGCCGCAGTTTCCCGCGCCTTGACTTCCTCTTCGGCCGACAACTGCCCGAAAAGCATACCCGGTTTGACCGGCGCATGAAGCAGTTGGTGCCGCTCCGCTGCATGCAAGGAAACAAATAGCCCGAGCACAGCGACAAATGCCAGAGCGCCAGCAACCAGCCGCTGCACATAAAACCACTCCAACCGCAGCGGCGATGCCGTGTCCTTGAGCAGCCGGGTCACCCGATGCGCTTCCCGCGAATCGGAAGCCGGCCCCAGCCGCTGCACGAGCCAGTGTACCCAATGCCAACCGTATACGCGCTTCTCCCATCGGTTTCGGCTCGTATAGCGGCCAGCCCCATCCAGCTCCGCCAGTGCGCGAAGCAATACATAGGACAGCCAGACGACCACAAGCAAGCTCAGCTTCGCCAGCCAGCCGAGCGTCCCGGCGTAGAAAGCGTCCATCGACGGGAAAAAGTGGCTGGCCCATGCTTCAATCGGGCGGGTAAAAAGCAACGGCACCAACGCGATCACCGTCAGCCCTTGCAGCAAATAGCTAAGCTTCTCTCGACGCAGCAGCTCCAGATTCAGCTCGCCGGACAGCTTTTCCAACCCTTTGAGGTACACCGAACCGCTTTCGGTCTGCCGATCGCCATGCTCTTTAATGAGGTAAGACAATCCGGCCAGCCCTTGCAAATAGCGGTTGGGGGCGAGTTCCACATATTGCGCCAGCTTGTCCTCCGCATCGCTGTCCGTCAGCATCTCGTACAGCTCCTGCCCGTGCAGCGACATTTCATAGGGCGCGCCGTCCGCCGCCTCATAGATCGCTTCCTCGACCATGCCGTGGCGATGGTAGTGATGGCGGATATCGCCGAAGAAGGCGCGAAGTTGCCGGAGGAGGCGCAGTTCCAGCCGCTGCACACCCATGTCCGCCAGAACGCCGTGGCCTACCCACAGACCAATCAGCAGCATGCCCCAGGTGAATGGATCGCGCACCATGACGGCAAGCGGGATGACAAGCAGGAACAGGAGGCTCCACACTCGCAAGGCCGACTTTATCGTTTCCAGCCGCAGCTTCCACTCGTCGCCAAGTCGAACGATGAGGAGCCGCTTGCGCAAATGATGCAAATAGGCGCGCAGGATCGGTACTTGCTCGCACACACCGTAGAGTTGTTGCAGGAAGCTGTACATCGCTTGCCTGCGCGAGGCTTGTCCCGGCTTGCGCAGCGACTCGTAGCGCCGAATGGCGGCAATGTCCGAATCGCGGCGCGACAGCCACAGAAACGCCGCCACCGCCATCAGGAACAGAACCGTTGACAGGCCCAGCAGAGGAGAGAGCCATTCCCGCATCATGGCGCATCCCCCCAATGGCTGGACAGAAAGGCATCAAAGACCGCCTGATCCGGACCGCTCAAATAAGTCGCCATGTCCCGGCGGCTCTGCTCGGACAACGGATGGACGGCGACATACCGTCCATCCCGGTATTCGATCAGGTTACGTTCCGCGTACAGCGGGCGATCCGTCGAGCGCCGGAAAAACTCCAGCGCGGTTTCCATAAAAGCGGCCAGCCGGACATCCTTGGTCATTTTGCCGGTAAATTCGGCCGGGTAGTCCGCTTCCTGCGGCACCGGCACGCACTCCGTAATCCGTTCAATATACCGCCGTCCGTCCAGATCGCGACGCAGGTGAATATCGAAGTTGACGACGCTAACAACTTGCTGCTCCGCCACGCGCTCACTGCTAAACACGCCAGTCTTAAGCAGCGAATTGCGCAGCGACAGCACGAGATCGCGGAACGTTTTGGCGTGATGGGTAAACAGCGTAAACAACGAAGCCACTTGCGCCATTTGCACCATCCACGCCGCAACCGGATCGGTCGCCACCTCGCCCAAAATGTTCACCGAACCGTCCGTCTTTTTCTGAATGTCCAGCCCTTGCTGGCCGGTAATTGTTTCCGTTTCCCGCAGGCTGACGATGTTGCGGTTCGGGTAGATTTTGCGCAGTTGAAGCTCAAAGCTCATTTCCTGCACCCGGATCGGCAGCACCGCCGGAATATGGCGCACCATCGCCATCAGCAGGGTCGTCTTGCCGCTGCCCTGCGCGCCAGTGATCGCCGTAATACGCGCGCCCGCCACCAAATACCGGATAAGTCCGATCGGCAATTCCGCGTTTTCGTCCTGAATCAACTGCTCCAGCGTGGCGTTTTGCACATCAAATTTGCGCACAAAAAAAGCCCACGATTCCGCAAATCGGGGGCGCAGCACGACGACGCGGGAGCCGTCACCCATTTCATTGACCTTAAATCCATTCGCTTCGGACAACTGGCCGGGAAAATTATGCTTGTAGATGATCTGACAGACGCGGCGCAGCTCCTGCTCCGTGCCGAACGACAGGAAGCTCAAATGAATGGACTTGCCCTTGTAAAACAGCCATACGCTGTCGTGGGAACGGGGCAGCGCCTGCCACTCTACCTCTTCCTCCAGCGCCCATTCGCCCTCCCACATCAGTGGCGGCAAACCGGACACCCCGCCGGATACGCCGTCGATCCGCATATCACGCATCTCGTCGATGACGCTAAAACCTTTGTAATGCTGGTAAATGCGCTGCACGACGATGCGAAGCTTGTCCTCGGTTTGTAAGTTCGGGGATTCCTTCGCGTAAATGTCCCGAATCTCTGACCCCGAAATCCGGTACGCCTCAAGCTGACCGTCCTCATCGAAGCGTTGCCGATCCAACTCATACACCTGAATCATTTGCTCCAGCGCCCGCAGCCCGAACTGCTGCTTGTAGCGATCCAGCAGGATGTCAAACTGATCCTGGGCGGAAAGGGACTCCGGTTGCTGAAACGGCAGGAGCAGGTTCAGATGCGCATCGTCCATTTCGTATTGCTGCATCAGCAAATCGGTAATGACCTGCTTCACGTATTCCTTATCCCGCAAATCGCCGGAGGTGCAGCCGCGGAGCGCCTTCTTTAGTTCCGCCCGTTTGTTCTTGCGACGGCGGTACTCTTCCTCGGATAAGCCGAAGTCGCTTAAATGGCTGCTCGTCATTTCATGCAAGGTCTCTTTGATGAATCCCGTCATCGCCTCCAGCGTATAGACCGTCTCTCCATCCGTCCGTTCGGGCAAACGGCGGCTCATGCGCAAATAAAGAAAGAACGCGGCCAGAAGCAGTAGCGCCACTATAATCAGGGTGTTCAGCAGCGTCATCATGGCATATCCTCCTTGCCGCCGAACATGAGCCGATTCATGCCTGCACCTTCGGCAAGCACCTGCGCAAGCGCGCGTACCTGCCGGACAAAGCGATGATTTTCATGCTGGCGCGAGGTCTTGCGATTGCGAAACCAATACGGAATCGCCTCCCCGTGCTGAACCGCATCCAGCCAGCCCGTATTATGCACGACTGGAAAGGCTGGCTGCTGCCAATGAAAGCGGCGCTGGAGGTTATTGACTGTCAAGGACGAACCCGGATCGAACTGTCCAAACACGAGCATCGCTTTCTGCTCACTGAGCTTCGCGCTTTCCGAAGATTGAAAAAAACGCTCCAGCAGCAACCGATTTTGCGGCAGGCAAACAACAAGGAGATCCGCCCGATTCCGCAGTTTCTCCCGCCAGCCCGGAGCGGTCCCGCTGCCGCCGTCGAGCAGCACCAGATCGTAGACGCGCTGGGCGGTGTCCAAAAGCGGCTCCAGCCAGCGCTCCGCCAGCATGGCAAAGCCTGCGTTCGGCTTCGCCGAGCCAGGCAGTACATCCAACCGCTCCCGAAGCAGCGGCTGCGCATAATCTCGCAGCATACTCACTTCCAGCTTGCGGTTTTGCAGCAGCCGCAGCAGCGCATCCATGCCGATATCCGGCAAGGGGGACGGATTTTTTTCCGGCGGGTAAAAGGCGCGCTGCGCCGACTCATCCTCCTCGCGCAAAAGGCCAAGAAGCAGCAGCCGGGCCGAGTATTCCAGCCCCATGCATGTAGCCGCCGCCAGCAGATTGGTGGTCGTTCCGGCCAAACCGGGGAACGGACTCCAAAACACAACAATCATTCCCATCGTTCTTCTCCTTTCTACCAAGCTCGCCATCGCTTTTGGGCAGATGCCCAGGCGCGCCGCGCAGTCTTGGTATCGCAATCCCCAAGCTGTTGCAGCATGGTGAGCAGAACCTGCCGAAACGCCCCGCTGACGCGGCGAAGGTCGATGCGGTGCTGATGCTGGTTATGCAAATCCGCTATGGCATCGCGTTCATCCAACGGAAAATAAAAGGAGGGCTCCAGCCACTCCACATGGCGCAGCCGTGTTTCGGCCCGCCATGCGGGCAATGTGCCCGGCAACGCCGGAGATAACCAGTCATAAAAAGAGAGCGGCGCTTCCGCCTCGTGCAAACACAGGCGCAGCATCAGCTCCTCATTTTTTTGCAGCGACAGTCGCTTGCCGTCCCAGCACCAAATCCGCTTGTCAAAGTCGGGCAAATTCCGTCCTGTTATCATTTGCGTATGATCCGTGTCAAGTAGCAGCACATCATAGGTGCCCAATGTACCCGCCTGTTCCAGCGCGCGATCCAGTTGCGCCGCAGTAATATAGCCGTAGGCCACATCCATCTCCTCAAACTCCTGAACAGCGCTGCCGGTGAATGCGGGCGGCAAGTAGCCTTGAACGGCTTGTCCCATCGTCGAATCCACCAGCAGCACCTTTTGTCCCATAGACGCAAATATCCGTCCGAGCGCCAATAACGTATGGCTCTTATCGGTTGAGCCAAGAAATACGATTTTTTTCATAGCCGTCTCCCTTACTGATTTAAAATGTCCTCCCAGCGTTCTTCTCCCGACGGGACATTCGTTTCCGTGGTTGATTCTGGTTCCGTTGAAGTCGGAGGAGGCGTAACCGAATCTGCCGGAACCGAAGAAGCCGCTGGCTGCTCGGTTGTCGTCTCATATGACGGTAACTGGCCTGCCCCCGGCGCGCTGTCATTTGGCGCAATTGGCTCCGAAGTTCCGCTGACTGACAGCGACGGCGCTTCAAACATCGCATTGCCCTGCCGGGTCGTTGCCCGTTCATTCTGCAACTGCTGCTGTACCGTAACATTGCCGCTGGACGCTCGCAGCTTGTCCGATTCGCTAACCGCTTTCAAGTTGGCATCCAACGTTTGGCGCAGGCTTCGAGCCAGCTCCGTTTTGGCCGTTTCGAGAAGATTCGGGTCAATCTCCATCAAATCCAGCACCTTCGGATTGGCCGGATAGTTGACGACGGCCGCCTCCTGCAAGCCCGGCTCGATATACGGGAGCGCGTATAGCCTCGCTCCCTGCAAGTACGCGTCAATGATCGCACTGGACGTTTGCAAAATGTCCATCTCATTTATTTCCAGCCACACGACATTGCCCGACAACTGCCGCACCTTCTTTTTAGCTAGCAAAACAAAGTCCTCTCCGGTCGGAAAACCGATTCGGACATCAATAAACTGCTCGGCCTTCAGATTGGAGGGAAGCTGAATGACTTGAAATTCCCTGAGCCGTACATCCTTCGGAACCGGCTGTCCTTCGTACAACAAAGAAGCGAGCAGCGGCGTGCCCACCTCCAACTCCACCTTCGCATGCTTGCCGATAATCGCTTCCCGATCCGTGATGACGCCGGGTGGAAGAAGGTTCACGGGCATCGGGATCGCTTGGAGATCATCGGCTGTGAGCACGACACCTGCCGCAACGGTTCGGCTTGCTACCCACACCTCGCGGCTGTTCAACTCCTTTTCTTGATTCAGTTGCTCGATCTGTTTTTCATAGCTTTCTTGCATCTGTTGCTGCAAGTGCTGCTGCTCGTTGTACTGCATCAGCAAAAAGACGGCTGCCGCCACGAGCAGCGCCAACCCAACCACAATAGCTCCAATGACAAACAACTTGCGGTTTCGATAAGTCGGCAACATCGCTAACGACTCCTTTCTTTATGATGAAGTGAATTTCAGCGTGCTTCGTCTCGCGACCGTGGCTTCTGCTGCTTCTCCTCTTGGAGAAGCGCCAGCTTCTCTTCTGCCCACGCCGGTGTATGCTCCGGTTTGAGGAAGCCCGCCAAGTCTTCCCGGTTATAGCGGCATTCGTCGCCCGAATAGAGCCTTTTCACGTAAACCGCTCGTCCGCGCGAATGTCCCGATGCGCCGAAGCCACCCGTCACCCAAACCAGTTGATGATCCGCCGTGCGAAACTCCGGTCGCAGCCTTTCCGGGCGGATCACGACAAGCCTGCCGCTGAGTTCATCCTCCCCTTTGATGGGCAGGCAATGGGCAGATAGAATAGCGACCATCGGCTCCGGAATGGCAGAACGCTCCGTCTGTAGCTTCTCGATCTCCCACTGCATGAGTTTAGTGAACTCCCGCATCGCCTCCAGATAGTCCGCGTATCCTTCTGCGCCATAATACTGATCGATGCCAAACAAATTGTTCTGGTCGCAGTAGCAGACCAAATAGGGCTTCTCGGCGTTCATCGTGTCGATGCCCAAAATAACCTCGACCCTGCCGATAGGCAGCGCCTGATAGACCTCATAGTCGCCAGCCATTCGTTTCTCTTGCTCCATCGTCAGTCCTCCCGACTCCTCTTGCGATTAGGCCTCTTTTGCCCGCTTAGAGCACCTTTTCTCTGCTTGCGAGGCTCCCGTTCATCCTCATCCGGCAATTCATCGTTGCGGGTAAGCCGGGCTTTTCCTTCATCAGCCGCTCATACTGTCGCCGTTTTCCTGCCGTAAAGTCCATGTGGAAGGCTCCTTTCTGCAAAAATGGGCATAAAAAAATCTCTCCATCAGAAGAAGGGGATATTAACGCTCGTGTTCACGTTCCCGCTGCTTCCTGCGATACCAATTTTCCACCAGTTGCACAATGATCTCTTCCATTTGCTGCGCGCTATAGTCCTGGGGAAAAAAGCGGCTAAGCCGTTCCTTGCGAATCGTCAGCTTCTCCTTCTGATTCGGCTTTTCCTCCGTCAAAATGCCGAAAATGACATCCCCGTTCAGCTTGCCGTCCTGGCTGAGCTTCTTCATGCGCTGCGCCTGCGCCAGCGAAGGCGTACAATCCTCGGCCTGCATCGTCTCCAGCAGGGCTTGCTGATCTTTCTCGGCCAAGTAAGAGATTTCAACCGCCGGGCTAAATGCGATATCCTTATTGTCCACCATTTCGAGTATGGGGGAGATGAGTTCGGTTAAACGGATGTAGCGTGAGATTTGATTTTTACTTTCTCCAACTTGTTCTGCCAGCAATTCTCTCGATTCCTTGCCGCCTAACTTCCGCCCAACTTGGGCGGAAGTCAGATCACTGCGCTGGCCTTGCCTTTTCATGGCTTCCAGCTTCATTTTATAAGCAAACGCCTTTTCACTCGGAGACACATGCTCTCGCTGCAAATTACTGTCCACCATAATAATGGTCGCCTGATCGTCGTCCAACTCACGAACAATGCATGGAATAGATTCCATTCCCGCCATTTCACTTGCCTTTTTACGCCGATGCCCGGCCACCATTTCAAAGCCGCCATCCGTTTTGGGACGTACCAGCACAGGGACCAGCACCCCGTATTGCTTTACGCTTTCGGCCATTTCCAACATCGCATCGTCTGCCTTTACTTTAAAAGGATGATCGAGAAAATCACTGATGTCCGCCAACGGGATTTCTTTGATCTGTTCCTTCTGTGTCACATTTCGGGTTTCTTCCGTTGTAAACAAATCATCGACTGTGGTCAGCTTGATGCTGGCGCGTCGGTCTTCTTTCGCTGCCAATATCCTGCACCTCCTTCGTTAATGAGGCATAAGCTCTGGCGACTTGTCCGCCCGGATCGTGTGCATAGATACTTTTTCCGAGAGCGCTTGTTTCCGCCGCGCCAATGGCAAAAGGAATTACCGTTTGGTAAACCCGTAGCTTATCGCCATAATCGCGTCTCAATACAAACGATATATCTTTGGCAAAATTGGTGCGTTTGTCTACCATCGTCAGCAAGACACCTTCTACCACCAGCTTTTTGTTAATTTGACGGCGAACGCGGGCAATCGTCTGCAAAAGCTGCGTCATGCCCTTTGCCGGCAAATAATGGGACTGAACGGGAATGATAACGCTATCCGCCGCCGCCAATGCATTGATCGTAACCATGCCCATGCTTGGCATACAGTCGATCAGGATATAATCGTAGTTATCCGTTACAGAATCAATGTACGTGCGCAAGATGGTTTCCCTGCTCATCGTGTTTACGAGCGCCACTTCAACCGCCGACAACTCGATATTGCCCGGCATCAGATCGATTCCTTCGTAATGCTGCAAAATGCCTTCTTGTGGGTCATAGGCTTCTTCCGCTATACATTTTTGCAGCATCGTCGCCAACGATACCGGAAGATTGTCCGGCTCTCTGAAGCCGAGTGCAATCGTCAGATTTCCTTGTGCGTCAGCATCCAGCAACAGCACCCGGTTACCTTCCGTAGCCAACCCGATTCCGAGATTGACCGCTGTAGTTGTTTTGCCCACGCCGCCCTTCTGATTGGCAAGGGCGATTACTTTGGCCATCTGTTCAAGTCTCCTTCCAAATAGAAGAAGCCGGTTGCTTGGAAGCAGCCGAGCACCGGCTTTTCAAAGATATCTATATAAAAAGAGAACATCCCGAAAGGGATGAACTCTTGGATATTCGACTTCAAATGGTTCACTTTCATCTATTGTCGTGTTTTCGTTATTGCTTGGTTGCTGCATCATTAGGGGAATGAAAAATGATAAGGGAGTGACTACATGTATTCCGTCTCCCTACTTTCGGATCGAGTTGGTTTTTCATGAAAGAGTAATCTGATTGAATCCAACGCGAAAAACATGCATCGTCGGGTTACAAGTAGACATTGAAAAAATTTATCCGGCGGACAGCAGTTGACTGTCTCCATAAGCGCAGGCTAGCGCTTCCTCCAGGATCGCTGCAGGCCGCCCCCATTGCGATAAGCTGTGGCTGGACGGAAGTATCATGATACCTCCATGCAGGTCATCGCCGTAAATGGAACCACCATTTCGCTATGCATCGCGGAATCGCTCTCATCTTGCCCTGCATCTTAAACGGACGGACAGGAACAATACGGTCATGGCGCGCTGGCATACTGGCTCTCCTTTGAGGCTGCATGGGGAATGTACCGGACAAACTTGTATTCGATTTTCAAAGAGCAGTGACGAGGGGATTTAGTCCCTCATAAGCCGTTTCATTTTTCGGGTAAAATCGGGTAGTTCGAGGGAAAATATTTTGAAGAAAGTTTTTCGAGGACATCTCGCGGGTTGCTGTTTGCCAAAAAACAGGCAACAATGGACTGGAAGCGGTTGGAGATTCATGGTCAAAAAGGTAGAATGGTGAGGGGGTAATCCGTAATTGAGGAAAAGTTCAACTTTGATGAGAGGAAGGAAGCAACATGTTATATATCTTTGGCGGCTTGCCGGGTACCGGCAAATCCACATTATCCGCAGCTTTAGCTAAGGAGCTCCGAGCTACGTATCTTCGGGTCGATGTAGTTGAACAGGCGATGCGTACTGCCGGAATCACTGTGAACGGGCCGGAAGGCTACAAGATTCCGTTTGTTGAAATCGAGGTTGTTTGTTTTGATGAACGTGAACACGGGGCTTCGTGAACGGCTTGGTCTGATGAGTTAAGGCGTTTGTATTCAATCAAACGAGAAGAAATCGGTTGTTAACAAGGAACACAGCTTAGGAACAATGCATAATCATTAAAGATTTTTTTTATAATTGATTGAAAGTCATAGTCAAAACCAAGAAAGTGAAAGGCCACCTTCGCCTTTTAATATCGAAGGTGGCCTTTCACCCGGACTGACTTTGATTTATGCTCTTTGTGACAACAGGACACGTAAGCAAAACAGTATTCCTAGAATGTTCTGCTTATAAAAAATAAGAAGAGATTTGGTCAATTTTCTGTAAGCGTTCTTTAGAAGCTTCAATTTCCTCATACCAGTAGACTACTGAATCTACCAATCCTACCGGTACCTTACCGTGACAAATTTCGCTAAAATAAATCTCCAGTTCATTAATATCCAATTGTAGCGGTTCAATGTTCGCTATTGCTTCTCTAAGTTCCTCTTCACTTTCGTGGTTCAATAAATAGATTAGAAATTCAGCTAGTGCTATGCGCTCTTCAAACAGCAATTCATAAAACGAATTATCCTTTAATTCGCCTTGAAATAACTTATATGCCGGTGAATCAAATCGCAACTCATAAGTATATAGCCCCAATTTACGAGCTTGATCTTTAATAGTTGTATAATACGCTCTCGCTGTACCACCAACAACTCGACCCAAGAATTTTTTAATTCGAGTATCATTAGGTGTATCCCTATATGCTCTATCAACCGTTATTTCCATTTTTAAACGATCAGACAAAAAGGCAACAATTAGATCTCTTTCTTTATGAAAGTTTGGGGAAATATTAAATCTATCATAACGACACGTTTCATAAAACCGAGTAAGTAGTTGCAAAAAGGCATGCTGATGCGGATTAAATGGAATTTGAATTCTTGTTGCAATTCTCTCATGCAATTGCTGAAGGCTATGAGTAATGAGGCTCTTTTCAAATCTTGTTATATCTTCTTCTGAGAGCATTTCCGGAAACTCTTCTAATAAAACAAGTAAAACTTTTTGTAAACGTTCAATCCCTACTGCAAATGAATATAAGACATGAAAAACATCACATTCTTGACTAAATCCTTTCAATGCATCAAAATTCTTAAATCCGTTATAAATAAAGGTTCCAGCAATATCAATTTCTCGACCCATGTTAAAATTCTTATAAAACTGCATCAGATTCATCTACTTTATCACTCCTTCCTTACTTTGAAGAATGTTCAATTTGTGGTGGCTGCAACTCATTTTAATATTATCTGATTGTTAACTGTCTCATAGGCAGCGTGGCCTCCCTTCGGGATCTCTGCAAGCCACCCCCTTTGTGATAAGCAATGGAAATATTATTATTTCACCACATGGTTCATCGCATACGTGACACCATCATTAGTTATTAAAGGAGTAGTGATCCCTAGTGTTCTTTGAAAAGAAGATCGCGGTTCATAAGCAAATTAGCTTTACTATTGGAATAAGGGGACGATCGGATAAGATCGATATGTATTTTCAAAAGAGCACTGTTGCTTCTTCCCTCTGCCTGCCGTATCAAACTTGAATTAAAATCGAATGCATACTAAATTAAAATGGTAGTACAAAACTCAAGAATGAGCCT
Organism: Cohnella hongkongensis; assembly: GCF_042654645.1. Classification (NCBI taxonomy): domain Bacteria; kingdom Bacillati; phylum Bacillota; class Bacilli; order Caryophanales; family Paenibacillaceae; genus Cohnella; species Cohnella hongkongensis. The sequence continues at coordinate 102,928 of NZ_JBHSEP010000015.1, forward strand.
TGTACTACCCCCGCTTAAAGATAATAATAAACTAATTGTAGGCTAAGATTGATAGAACCTCATATTATCCCACGATCACTTAGTTGATTTGACAAAGTATGAAGTGGGAGAATAATATCATTTGCAACCTCTAGAGCTAAACTTTTATCAATTTTTGAAGGGTTATGCGTCAATGAGTGCAAAAATTTGTCATAGTTTTCATTTGCAAATTTAACATTCACTCCAGCTAAAAAATTATTGAGTGCATAGTGCCCTTTAAAAATTTTCTTAACTTCCTGCTTACGATGTTCTAATGGATCATTTCTAGTTATACGCATAACTGATTGGATATCAGATAACATTCCAGTAATATTGTCTTTAAATTCACTACTAAGAGGGAACGGTCTCTTAGAGTAGTATCTCTTCACAATATCCTCAAGAATAGCGCGAAAAGAAATAACATAAAGCAAATATTTATCATCGTATTTCAGACCCACTAATTGTTTCACTAACCCGCTGATATCCCTCAAATCGATAGTTCCGTGAAAATGATTACTTGTTGTGAAGAAATCATCTTCACTAATCATCCCAGTGATTTTTCTATTTTTAACCTTAATAAGCAATGTCTCTTTCATGCTACCTTCATAATAATCGATGTGATATTCGCCGTGTTGATTCTCGTGCAAAAACACACTATTTTGAATTTTGCATGCACTTCGAGGTATTATTTTCAAAGCTGCTGTTGTATAGTCGCTATTAACAATTGTTGGGTCTAATAAGTAACAATTTTCGCCCTTTGTGATGCTAATCTCAGAAACTTTTAATATTTTTCGCTCCTCTTCATCTGAGTTAGTTTGCCCCCCTTGACCTTGTCCTCCCTGGCCTTGTCCTCCTTGACCTTGTCCTCCCTGGCCTTGTCCTCCTTGACCTTGTCCTCCCTGGCCTTGTCCTCCTTGGCCTTGTCCTCCCTGGCCTTGTCCTCCTTGACCTTGTCCTCCTTGGCCTTGTCCTCCCTGGCCTTGTCCTCCTTGGCCTTGTCCTCCTTGGCCTTGTCCTCCTTGGCCTTGTCCTCCCTGGCCTTGTCCTCCCTGGCCTTGTCCTCCCTGGCCTTGTCCTCCTTGAGCATTATTTGATGAAATAAAGGTGTGATTTTTTATTGCGTAATCAATATTTATAGTGATAAACAAAATATACATATATAATATATCCATAAATTTATGATAATTAATATTTTCGATAAATCCTCCACGTTCATTAGAAATCTTAAGACCAGCTTCATGCTCATTGAATCTATCGAAATTTACATATCCGTATACATTGTGTTGTCTAAAATTGTTGTTTTTCTTAACCTGGCTTACATTGGTTAATTGCAGCCAATCGTTATTTTTATTTAAATAGTTGTATAAAGCGAATTTATTAACATATAGACGAATACCACTCTCAAACCTATGAAACTTTGCACTCCTCTTGTCTCTTTTCATATACCATTTTCCTTCAAAGCTCGGCACAGATATTTCCCTTCGTTCAATCAGACCATTTGTTAAGAAATCATCAAATGACATACTGAGTGGCTTAATCGAATATCTGTCTCTAATAATTTCATTAGCAGTGACTAAGTTATCAATTTTAATCTCAATTTCTGAGTTCAAAACCCGTGGATCTTCTACATCATATTTGTACTTTAAGATGTTTGTTTTACTTTCATAGCTAAAAGAAACTATCGCATCAAATTCTTCTTGAAAACTATTAACGTTATCTACATCTAGGTTAAATCTAGTCCCATTCTTTATAACTATTACTTTTGGCACTGTTATCTTTTCTTGAAAATTGTATAATGATATATGTTTAAACTTACTGAGTTCCTTCTCAGAGCTTAAAAGAAGGATATTGTCTTCTTCTATACCTGAAATTAGTATTTCTGTTCCTAGAGCATAATTTTCATGAGCAACTTGGTCATAATAGAATTTTTTTTGTCCTTTGAACCATTCAAAATAATACTTCTCCCCATTAGAGTTAGATGATCTAACTTCAATTTTCGTTCCTAATGAAAACATTGAATAGAAAGCAAGCCCTTTACTACCTAAGAGCATCTCTCCATTCGCATTTTGTATAAAGTTGTCTCTCTTTTTGTTTGATGATGCAATATTCCCAAGATTTAATATATCTTCAAGTTTGAAACCATCACCATTATCAATTACTTTTATCGTATTATTTATTGTATCAATATGGACTGTTACTGATTTTGCATTTGCATCCACGCCATTTTTAATTAATTCTGAAAGAACTACGAATGGGCTAGTTACGTTGCCAATAACCTCAACTATGTTTTCTTCTTCTACTTTAACTTCCACACTATTCATACAAGCTCCCCCTTCCTAAATATCAAAACGGTTTCCGAATTCATAGACTGTACTGGACCAATATTCCCTATGCGGGATACCATTCTGGGCATCCTTTTCCTAGAAATACTTCTATCGATTTCAGCTTCAATTTCTAATCCATTATTTAAACAGAATTCCTTTGTAATTTCATCTAATTTGATCTCTTTATTATCAACTCTTCGATTGCCTAAAGTTAGTACCATCATATGACCTGGTTTAAGAACACGAATCATCTTCTGGATAACATTAAAATAGTCATGAAAAAAATTCTTGATTTTTTTTTGTTTTTCATTACTAATAGTCTTAAGAAGATCAGCAAGAACAGTTGATGGAATATCATCCGATTTAGAGACAACAGGATTGATTCTTCCTCCCAAACTTGAGGAATCGATAGCAGAGAAGTTCTTGATTAATTCATCACTTGATAAACTTAAGTCTTCATGATCTATCCAGAGCAAGCTTAAAATAGAAAATTGTCCATACGTAACTGTAGTTCCATTATCCCCATATGGAGGCGACGTACAAATAAAATCAATACTATTAGCCTCCATGTCATCCATTACATCCAAAGCATCTCCTTGTATTAACAACTTGCTATTTGACTTATGAGTATCAAAAGAATTAACATTATTTTCAACAGCGCAAATAAAATCCTCTATAATGTTATTCTCCATATTTTTGATTTTATTTTCTTCTTTTATGTGTAACTTGAAAGTCGAACTTCTGGTATTACTATACTTCCTAACCAAATCGGACATGCACGTCCAGTAGTACTCTCTATTTCGTTTGTCTTTCTCATCAATAATACTTCTTCTAATAATTGATAGATCGTGAATCACATCTTCCCTAAACCATTTCTCGATTTTTTCGAAATAATGTGACTCTAACTTTATTTCCTTATATTTATTAATTCTTAAGAAAAGTTCTTCGTTACTATTGTATATTGTGTCCTTATTAACTCCTTGAAGTTTAACCTTTGTAATAAGATTTGCTAAAGGATTTATATCAATACCTATCAAATCTAACCCGAAACGATTACCTTCAACTAATGTTGTACCTGACCCATGAAACGGGTCAAAAATATTAGATATGTTACCTTCCATATTAATAATATCCTCAATTAATTTGTGTTGCATGGGAGCAACCATCATTGCAGGATAGTTAGCTATTTTATGAACTCCGTCTCTCTTGATCTTCTCAAAATTCCAATATGTATCTCCGTAGCTTTTTAGTTTTTGCTGTAAACTTTGTTTCATAGTCAGCCACTTCCCACCATTGGTTTACTTCAAGCCCTAATAAAGAGATCAGGAACAAATGTTTACTATATCATAATTATTCACAGTTAATATTATGATATCACATCCCGCTGTCGAATGCTGTCAAAAATAGTCGGGTTCAATAACTCTTTTAATATGTAGTACCGCTGATCACATGCAGGGAATATTTTATCAAACGGCCCCCCACTAATCGGGTTACCCCTAATAATCGTTTTTATCAAAGATTCGAATGACAAGTAGCTTTTACAGGCACGATCTTTACGAAGTCACGAACTCCCACGACAGCACTTATTATGAAAATATATTTTCCTAACTTTCTATCTTTAGTAAATGATGATTTTTAGAGTGATTTCTGATGATGAAATAACAACACAGACGAAAATATTGGATGTTAACCAGTTTAGATCCGGCATAGACTTGATTGATCTCTTAACATTAATATGCTCTAGTCATCTGCTTCGTATATCACATTCAAATCAGCTGCGTCTTTCGTTGCTGCACATAGCCCACGTTCACTAAACAAAGCAACAAAAACGAAGTACGGACATGTGGAACCCCCTTGCTGCACAAGGGTCTAAGGCATTTCTGAAGGTTCAAAAAAGGTTCGCATAATTTGGTGTACGAAAGGCCACCTTCGTTTTGCATTAGAAGGTGGCCTTTCGTGCCGATTTATTGGTAATCCCACGTTTTCAAGTTTACCTCGTAAAAATTAATACTGAATTATTATGCCCATGCACAGTCTCATACTCTAAGAGAACACTAAAGTGTCCTCTTAGATGCATTGCCATTCTCACTAAAAGCAAGCTAAAAATCACTCGTCATATCTACCCATTTTAAATCCAAAACAACCGAAACTTTAATCGTATCTCGCAACACCTTGTTTTTATAGTCACTCTCATCCTGCGCAAATGTGAAATACTTCGCCGAATACTCATAACTATAGACTTCTAGGTATCGTCGCGACATATCCCTATTACGCACTCCACATGCCCCGTATGCGGAAACATATCCACCGGCTGAGCCTCCACCGTCCTGTAGCCCCCATCCTCCAACAGTCGCAAATCACGAGCCAGCGTTGAAGGGTTGCACGAAACGTATACGATTCGGGTCGGCTTCAGCTCCACCATCGTCGCAATTAAAGCCGGGTCGCACCCTTTGCGAGGAGGATCGACGACGATGACGTCCGGCGTTACGCCTGACGCTTGCCATCGAGGCATGACGACCTCCGCTGGCCCGACCGCAAACTCGACGTTCTCTATGCCATTAATCTCAGCGTTCCGGCGGGCGTCCTCGATCGCTTCCGGAACAATCTCTACGCCGAAGACGCGATCGGCATGTCTGGCGAGGAACAGCGAGATCGTGCCGATGCCGCAGTAGGCGTCGATGACGGTCTCCTTCCCGGTCAGCGCCGCGTATTCCACCGCTTGGCCGTACAAGCGGACGGTCTGTTCCGGGTTCACCTGGAAGAACGAACGAGGAGAAATCGCGAACCGGATACCGTCGATTTCGTCGAAAATCGCCTCTTCGCCCCACAGCGTTCGGGTCTCCTCGCCGAAGACGACCGGAGTCTCCGCCGTCTGAACGTTCTGGCAGATGCTCGCGATGCCCGGAACCTTCTCCCTGATCAATGCAACCAGCTCCTGAGCGTGCGGGATATCGCGGCCGTTCGTGACGAGGACGACCATCCGCTGGCCGGTCGTCCGGGCGTGGCGCACCACGACGTGCCGCAGCAGGCCGCGGCCTGCCGCCCGGTTGTAGGCCGACACGCCCAGCATCCGCGCGGCCTCCTTCACGGCGCGGACCGTCTCTTCGTTCTCCTGCTGTTGGATCAGGCAGACGTCCGTCTCGACGATGTCGTGGCTGCCCATCTCGAAGAAGCCTCCGATCAGCCCGCCTTCTCTGCTGCCGATCGGAACCTGAGCCTTATTCCGGTAGCGCCATGGCTCGTCCATTCCAATCGTCGGATGGACGATAACGGCCGGACGATCGCTTGGAAGCTCCGGACCCGAACTTACCATCTCAACTCCCGGCTTTCCATCTCCGGATTGCGGGACGCTCGACCGCTCTCGACCGTCCTCTTCCCCGGCCACCGCAAGCTTCCCGATCCGCCGCAAATTATCAACAACGTGCTGCCGTTTCCACTTGAGCTGCTCCCGGTAGTCCAGATGCTGAAGCTGACAGCCGCCGCACACGTCGAATAGAGAACAAGGCGGCTCGACCCTGCCGCCTGTTCCCCGCTCCAACAACTCCGTCATCCGCGCGCGCCCGAACGACTTGCCGATGCTCAGCACCTCGGCCTGCACCCGCTCGCCGGGAAGCGCCCCGCGCACAAATAGGGTATAGCCCTCCACGCGGCCTACCCCTTCTCCTTCATGCGTCAATCCGACGATATCGCACTCGATCCGCTGCCCGGCCTGAACCGGCACGCCGACTATAGACGAAGTCGCCGAGCGGTCCCGTCCGCTCCGAGAGCCTTTCTCCCTGCTGCCCTTACTGCGCTGTCTACCCGCTGCACCTGTCACTCCCGGTCTCGCCGTTCCCGCTCCTGTCCCTCCCGATCTCAGTACCTCCGGCGCGCTCGATCCCACAGCACCTGTCACTCCCGGTCTCGCCGTTCCCGCTCCTGTCCCTCCCGATCTCAGTACCTCCGGCGCGCTCGATCCCACAGCACCTGTCGCTCCCGGTCTCGCCGTTCCCGCTCCTGTCGCTCCCGGTCTCGCAGTTCCCGACCCCGTCAGACCCGGTCCCGCCGTTCCCGGACGCCGATGCCGCCCTCTTCCGCCGCTCATAGCTGCAGCGCCCGTCCCGCGCCGTGCTTGCTGTAAGTGGATTCTCCATGCTCATCCATAATAATGTTGAGGTGAGCCGGCAGCAGATTAAACGTGCAAGGCAGCGTTCCGCCGAACTCTCCGTCCACGTTAAGCTGAACCCGGTCGTCCGAATTCACCTCGACGCGGTTCGTCTGGAAGTGAATAACGTGCGGGTCGTCCGTAATCTCCTCCCCGCGGAGCACGATCGTCGCCAGACGGATAAACTCCGCCAGGCTGCACTTGCGCAGCGCGAGCACGTCGAACACGCCGTCGTTGGTGCTGGCGTTCGGCGCCAGACGGTCGAAGCCCGCCACGGAGTTGCTGTTGGCGATCAGGAACAGCATGAACTCCTCGTCGAATTCGCCGTAGCCCTCCGCCCGAATGTGCATTCGCGTAGGATGAAGACGCGTAATCTTCTCCAATCCCTTCATATAATAGGCCAGCTGTCCGACCATCGTCTTCAGCTTGCTCGGAACCTCGTAGGTAAGCTCGGTTAACGAACCGCCGCCGGCGATATTGATGAAGTATCTGTCGTTCGCCTGTCCGACGTCGACCGGCTTCGTGTACCGCCGCGTAATCAGATCGCAAGCCTTCTCCCACTTTCTCGGGATGCCGTGAGCTCGCGCAAAATCGTTCGTCGTGCCCAGCGGAAGAATGCCGAGCGCCGGCCTGGTCTCGCATGCCGACAAACCGTTCACCACCTCGTTCAAGGTGCCGTCGCCGCCGGCGGAGATCACCATGTCGAAGCCGCGCTCCGCCGCTTCCTTAGCGGCCTGCGTCGCGTCTCCTTTACCTTCTGTGGCGTGGCAGGACGTCTCCACGCCGCCCCTCTCCAGACGCTGCAGAATCGGGCCGAGCTTGCGCTTGGCCTCCTCCCGCCCGGAGGTCGGATTATAAATGAGTCGTGCACGGATAATATCCAACGGGATCCCCTCTCGTTATCTCTATTGATGCTGCCGCTTCCGGCCGCTTAGCCATTCTCTCGCCTGCCGCATGACCCACGCGGCGACGTTCGGATGCGGCATCAGCGCCGCGCCGTCGTAACGGCAGGCCGCAAGCTCGCCGGAGCGCTCCAGATGGCGAGGAATCACCATCCGGGTGAAATAACCCTCGCTTAAGAAAAGCCCGACCACCAGAATCCGATTGTCGGGGCGGTCGCGCCTGATCGAAGCGATTCGTTCCTCTGTCTGATTCGGCAGGAGCAGCGCCGCCGCTGCGGACCGGTAGCCGCCCTTTTCCCTGACCCGTTCCGCGATCCCGCTTAGCTCCCGCTCCCAGCTCTCGCGGAAACCGGCCTCCTCGCTGCCGTGTCCGATCAGCAGAATGCTCTCCCTTGATGACTCGTCGGAAAGCCGCCGCAGATTGTCCAGGACGATGCCGTCGACCTCCGGAGCCTCGCCCATCGGATGGCCGTAATCGATGTGCAGGGAGCCAACCTCGAACCGCTTCAGATCGGTCTCCGCAGCGGGCTCCGGGTAGGCGCCCAGAGCCCAGCCGATCTCGTTCACATGTGTGCTGCCGGAAGAGACGAACAGGGGAAGAGCCAGCGCTTCCGTCACGCCCTCCGAGCGCAGCCGGTCGATTCCGTCCTGAATAAGCCGCCCTTCTACCAATTCGAGAAAGACGGCCTCCACTCTCATCTCGTTCCCGATCTCGTCTCGGACACGCTCTATCGTCTCATCGACCAAGGCGACCCATCCGCGTTCCCTGGAACCGTGGCTGATGACCAGCAAGCCTCGTTTACCCAAGAGCCCGCTCCTTTCCCCTCGATGCAATGTGCTTTCTATCCATGCTAGCGAAACGTTAAGCCAATGTCAACGTAGACCCGGATTGCTGACGCCCCATCCCCCGGCCTCCCCCCGACGAGGTCCGCGATCCTTATAACAGGTCCGAATATGATAAAATGAAACGGAGCAGATATCCATTATAGAATGGAAGGATTCGTTCATGAGCGACAAAATTATGGTGATCGAGGATGAGAAAAAAATCGCGGAAGCCATCGCTTATGCCCTGCGCAGAGAAGGCTATAACGTCGAAGTCGTCGACCGTGGAGACGCGGCCCTCGAGAGACTGCCTCTTTTCCGGCCGGACGCTCTCATCCTTGACGTGATGCTTCCCGGAATGGATGGTTACGAGATTCTGAAGAGACTCCGGGACAAGGGACGCATAGGCGTCATTATGCTGACCGCCAAGGAGGATATCGTCCACAAGGTGCTGGGACTCGAGCTGGGCGCGGACGATTATCTCACCAAGCCTTTCGATATGCGGGAGCTGCTTGCCCGGCTGAAATCCTTGCTCAGGAGGATGCAGGCCGCGGGAGAGAAGCAGGAGCCGGCCGAGATCGCTCTGGGCGGCGTAGCGCTTCAAGTCAACAAAAGAACGGCCTTTGTCGGCCGCAGGAAACTGGAGCTGACGCCCAAGGAGTACGATTTATTGACGCTGCTGCTGTCCAGCCCGGATCGGGTATACACGAGGGAGCAGCTTCTGGATCGGGTTTGGGGCTTGGAGTATATAGGCGGTACGCGAACCGTCGATATCCATGTGCAAAGGCTGAGGAAAAAGCTCGGGAAAGAACACGGCGAAATGATCCAAACCGTTCATGGCGTAGGCTATAAAGCCTTGGGAGGATACCGTGAGAATTAGCATCAAGCTTAAGTTCAGCATCTTCCTGGCCATGCTGCTGCTGCTTACCGTCTTCATCCTCAGCCTGCTTGTACTGGAAGGCATCAAGAAAAATCAGCAAGCCCAGATGGAGCAGTATTTCGCCCAGCAGGCCGCGACCGCGAATATTTATTTTATCCAGACCCTTATGGGGGAATCTCACAAAGTTCCTCAAACCTTCCTAGCTTCAAAAGGCCGTGATTTCGCCGGGCAGCTGGAACTGATTATAGGGCAGCCCATTGTGCTGTATGACCGGGAGGGGACCGTTCTTCATTCGAATTCGGCTCTTGCGGCGTCGGACGGCATCCGACGGACGTTGGACTTTGCGCTCCACAACAACACAGCTTACCTGGTGGTAGACGACTCGCTCTATTACCTGGCCCCGTTGCGGATCGGCAACGAGCAAGCGGGAGTCGTTCAGTTCTATGATTCCCTGACGGAGAACCAGGCCTTCTACAATCAGATCAAGCAACTGTTTATCTACATCGGCGCGGGCGTATTTTTCCTCAGCTTTATTCTCGCCTATTTCTATTTCAACTCGTTCGCCAGCGGAATCATCAAGCTGAACGGGGCGGTGGACCAGATTCGTGCCGGGAACTTCGCCCCCGTCGCGCTCAGGCGCAATGACGAGATCGGGGAGCTGAGCGAAGGCATCCGCATGATGAGCCGGCAAATCCGGAAAACGATGCAGGACAAGGACGAGGAGCGCGAGAAGCTGGCGTTGGCCGTCCGCAAATTATCCCTGCTCGATCAGCAGCAGAAGCAATTTATCGGCAACGTCACCCACGAGTTCAAAACCCCGCTGACCTCGATCAAAGCCTATATCGATCTGCTGGACATGTATCCCGACGACGAGAAGCTGCTCGACACCGCCAAAGCGAACATACTGGGCGATACGCAGCGGCTATACGAGATGGTCGAAAAAGTGCTGCAGCTGTCCGCCTTGGAGAAATACGAATTCGAATTCCGCAAGGAACGGGTGGACGTGCGGCAAGCGGTGCTGACGGTCCTGGACAGCCTGAAGGGAAAAATGGACAAGTTCGGCATTGCGGCGGAGACCGATTTGGCCGAAGCTTACGTGGAAGCCGACAAGGATTGCCTCTCCATCGTACTCGTGAATCTGATGGACAACGCCATCAAGTACAACCAGGCTCGAGGGCGCATTCGCTTGAAGACGGCGTCGGACGGCGGGCAAGTTATCATCGAGATTGCCGATACGGGCATCGGAATCCCGCCAGAAGTCGCCCACAAAATTTTCGAGCCGTTCTACACCGTCGACAGAAACCGTTCGCGGGAAACCGGCGGTGCCGGACTGGGTCTCTCGCTGGCCAAGAAATACGCGGAATCGCAAGGAGGCTCCATCGCGCTCGTGAGCACCGATTCGGAAGGCACCCTGTTCCGCATCGTCTTTCCGGCCTATGGGGCGCCGGCTTCGGAAGCCCGACATGACGCGACGATCGAGGAGGAGAAGGAATGAAGATCAGTGCAAGGATGATGACCGTTCCGGCATTGCTGTTCGCGCTCGCGGCATGCTCGTCTGAAGGGTCCGGGAACCGCACGATCATTAAAGAGCCCGGAATGACGATAACGGTCATCGACGATGCCGGCAGCCGGACGGGGGAGCCAGGCGTGTCCGTCGAAAAGATGGATCGTCTGGATGGTACGGAAATTATGGATTGGGTAGACGAGAGTACGGTTGTAGTTTCAAAGGAAAACGAGTCCCTGGGCAGGATGGCCCTGGCGGAACTGGCGGATTCCTATCCCCGAAGCCTGTATCTGTACGACCTCGATACCCGTCAATACACGCTGCTGCAGCAGCGGAAAAACTTGAATATAGGGGGCGCCGTCCTGTCTCCCGACAAGAAGCGCCTGATCTACCATGAATATTCGCTCGGCGACCCTGTCTATTCCGTCATGAACCTGGACACCCTGGATTCGTTCCGCCTGACCGGGGATCCGATCGGAGGCGCCGTCAGCGCCAACTGGGCCGACTCGGAGACGATCGTCGGCGCGGCCTACAGCGGCGGCGCTTATATCGCAACTTCGGAAGGCCGGATCGCGGCGATCGATCAGTTGGAGGAGACGGGCTTGATTCTGGTGGAAAAAGTCGGGGACATCCTCTACTACAACACCCTTGCCGACGAGTCGCTCAAGGCGTTGAACCTGGTTACCCTGGAAAAGACGAGCTTGAACCTCGATCGCGTCATCAAAGCGCTTCCTTCGCCGGACGGCCGCCAGCTGCTGGCGCTGCAGATCAATGGCTCCAGAACGAGCCTCCTTCTATGCGACGCGAACGGAGAAAACAGGAAAACGATTGCCGAAGGGACGGAGCTGAGCGGGATTTCGTGGTCGCCGGATCAGCGGATGATCGCCTACGGCCTGAATGCCGATGCGAGCGGCACCGCCGCCAAAGGCCTCTATCTGTACGATATGCTGACCGACGAGTCCGTCCGGATCGCCGTCGATATCGAACCGGCAGCCACCTCCTGGAGCCCTTCGGGCCAGCGGCTCGCTTATACGGAATGGAACGCCAAGCCGTACAGAAGCGGCATCGTCCAACTCCATTATTCCTTGCGGAAATAACCGCTCCCGCAAGATGCCCGCCTGCCTGTCTGCCGCTGAACAGGCAGCGGACGGCAGGCATCTTCGCGGCTCCTTCGCTTTATTCGCCCCGCACCGTGGACAACGAAACCCATACCGAGCTTGCGAAATCCGGCGCTTCCTCCCCTTTCGGACTGTGAAGACGGAACAGATAACGTTCTCCCGCCTCCGACTCCCAGATGATGAAGTCTTTTACTCCGTCCGCGCCGCTAGACTGAAGATACAGCTCGGCATAGCCCAAGGGATGCTCCACAAGCTCTCCGCTATAATCGGAAACCTTGCCGAACTCCTTGAATTCCTGCTCCGCGGACTCGCGAAGCGTCTTTAAGATTTCGTCCTCCGGCAGCCGCTCGATGTCGACATAATAATCGTTGTTGGCCGTCAAAGTCAGCCGGCCCGACGCCTGGTCAAAGCCGAATCCCTCGAACACGTACAAGGAGAACCCCTCCCCTTGGTGCAGAGCGGCGGTTCGGGATTGATAGCCCTCCCCCGTCATCAGCTCGAAGCTTTCGGTTGGCGGACGTTCCGTCCGCGAGGTCTGCTCCGAAGCCGAGGAAGACTCGGCTGGCGGCGCGGTCTCGGCGGCGCTGCCGCCCGGGGAGGACGAAGACGTCGGAGCGCTGCCGGAGGTTTGCGTCGACGGCGGAGGCGAGGAAGACGGCTCGCTGCCTCCCGTACAAGCCGCCAGCGCGCAAGCGGCGGCAACAATCGATATGATTTTCATAGCGTTAGTCAGACGAATCATGTCATTCTCTCCCTTTCGATCTCGGATTCCCTTCTCTGATGTCGATCATCCCTTATCCCTTCTATATAAGCACCTCCTAACTGTATCAAACGGTTGTTCCGAAAATAAAAACGAATATTTCAAAAATGTAAACAAAAGCGTCGGGATTGTTGCTTCCGGGCGTCCGACAATAGAAAAGACCGTCAGGGGAATCCCCTGACGGCGGAATAGCTTTCCAGGCGGCCAGCTTATTTGGACGCCAGATAAGCGTCCAGCTGTCTCTGCTTCTCGGCGATCACCTCGTCGAGACCGTTCTGCTTCAGCTTATTGTAATACTCGTCAAGCTTAGCCGGATCGACTGCGCCCGTCTCCAGACCCGGAGCGTACTGGGACTGAACGTTCTTGAGCGCCGCGACCTGCGTCTTGACCGGCTCCGCGTCGAACGTGAAGCCGAGCGCCGGAGAGTTGATCGAGCCTTCGTTGAACTGTCTGAACTGCTCCCACTTGTCCGGAGCCTCCGTATCCCAGATATAGTTCAGGAACTGGTTGCCGAGCATCCACGCTGCGGCGCCGGCGATGTAGTTCGGCTTGCCCGGAGCGTCGGACATCACTTCGCCGTTTAACATGAAGTGATCGCCTTCGATGCCGAAGTTGATCAGGTTGTTCAGGTACTTATCCGTGTAGAGCAAGTCGATGAACATCATCGCGCGCTCCGGATTTTTCGAAGTCGAGGAGATCGCCAGCATGGAGCCCGTCGTTTCGCCTGTCGAAGTCGTGCGGCTCGTCATGCCGACCTGGCCGATCTTGCCCGGCAGGTTCGCCGATCCCGCCATCTCCGCATCCTTGCCCGGCTTGAGCGGAGACACGACCATGAATACGTTGCCCTTCTTCAGGGCGTCCGTCGGAGACAGCTGAGACGTCGCGGCGTCCGCGTTCACCAGCTTCTTCGTGAACATCTCGCGAGCGATGTTCAAATATTCCTTATACACTGGAAATTCCAGGCCCGGCTTGATCGCCGTATCGGTTCCGTCCTTCAGCACGATGCCTTCCAGCTTCGTGTCGCCGAAGAAGTCGAACTTGTTCATGTAGTGCGAATTCAGGTTTTCGCCGTCCTTGACGTACAGCGGAGTCCAGTCCGGCTTCTTGGCTTTTACTTCTTCCAGAATCGGGATGAGGTCAGCCGGCGATTTCACCGCCTGGATTCTCTCGGTCAGACCCAGCTCCTCGGCGATGTCCGTGCGGTACAGGATGCCGCCTTGCTCGGCCATCTCCTTAAACGCCGGAACGCCGTAGTTTTTGCCGTTGATCTGGGCCCCGTCCAGAATGGTCTGCGAGACGACGCTCTTGATCCCTTGACCGTACTGGTCGAGCAGCCCCTCGTTCAGCGCCAGATAGGCTCCCTTGCCCACGTTCGTGGCGTGGCCGTTCCAGGACGCCGTGAAGATCACGTCCATCACCTCGCGGCCGGACACGTACAGATTCATCTTCTGGTCGTATTGGCCCCAGTCGATCATGCGGATGTCCAGAGTGGCGTTGATCTTCGTTTTCAAATACTCGTTGATTTTTTCCTCGACCTTCTTCTCGTCCTTCGGCGGCGAACCCGGCAAGTATAAGGACAGCTCCACCGGTTCCAGCTTGCTGACGTCGACCTCCGGAGACGGAGACGCGGATTCGGAAGACGCGGGGGATTCCGACGGCGACTCGGAAGACGCGGAGGAAGCCGGCGGCGATGCGGGATTGTTGTTGCTGCCGCTGCAGCCGGCAAGAATGACGCTGAGCGTCATGACGGCTGCGAGCAGCAGCGTCCACGACTTGTTCCTTCTGAACATAGTATTGCCTCCCTTTTCTTCATGGTAAATGTATGCTCAACCGGCCGGTAAACCGGAAGAAGCCTTTCCTGAACGCCTACCTGAGAGCTTTCCTGAGCCCTCCTGGGAGCTTTCCTGAGCCCTTCCTGAGCGCTTTCCTAGCGCTTTCCAGGGCGCTCCTGAGCGTTTTCCTTAACGCTAGCCTTTGACGGCGCCGACCGTTAATCCCTCTACAAAATAGCGCTGGAAGAACGGATAGGCGAAAATGATCGGTCCGATTCCGACGACGGCCATCGCCATCCGGGCCGTCTCGCCCGGCATCGTGAAGTTCGGGTTGTTCGCCGCGAGAGCGGAATAGGCCGCCGCGTTCGCGCTGAGATATTGGATATCCAGCAGCGTCTTGTACATCCGGTACTGAATGCTGACGACCGCTTCGGAGTCGGTAATGAACAGAAGGCTCAGAAACCAGTCGTTCCAATAGTTAAGCGTCGTGAACAGACCGACGGTGGCCAGCACCGGCAGCGACAGAGGGAGTACGATCGTAAAGAAGATGCGCCATTCGCCCGCTCCGTCGATCTTCGCCGATTCGTACAGCTCCTTCGGAATCGAGTTCGCGAAGAACGTTCGGATGAGCAGAACGAAAAAGCCGCTAATAAAGTAGGGCATCATGAGCACGAACAGCGTGTTCTGCAGGTGAAGACCCTGGGTATAGACGAGATAGAAGGGAACCAGACCCCCGTTGAACAAAATCGTAAAGAACATAAAGAAGGAGAAAAAGTTGCGAAACGGGAAGTCCTTCCGGGCGATCGGGAACGCGTACAGCGCCATCATCGCCAGACTGATCGTCGTTCCGAGAACGGTGAGCAGAATCGAGAAGCCGTACGACTCCACGATCGCTCCCCAATCCTTCAGCAGAAAATCGTAGGCGTCCAGGCTCCACTTTTCCGGGAACAGGCTGTAGCCGTTGATCAGAATCGTATTCTCGTCGGTGAAGGAAGCGATAATGACGACGATCAGAGGAAATACGCACAGAAACGTATAGATCCAGAAAAACGTGTTGATAGCGATATTCGCGCCGCCCGAGACTTGCTTGGCCAGCTTGAGCTGGGTCTGTCCGGCCGCTTGTGCCATGATTGAACCTCCTAATGCTTTCTAGAACAGGGCGTCGTCTTTGCTGATTTTGCGGATGACCAGGTTGGCCGTGAATACGAGCACGAACCCGACCACGGCCTGATACAGCCCGGCAGCCGACGACATCCCGATATCCCCTGCGTTAATGAAGCTTTGGTAGACGTAAGTATCGATAACTCTCGTCGTATCGTAGATCGCCCCCGCGTTGCGGGTCACTTGCCAGAACAGACCGAAGTCCGCGTTGAAAATTCTGCCGACCTGCAGCAGCACCATGACGATAATGACCGGACGAATTAGCGGGACGGTGATGGCCGTAATCTGCTTCCACTTGGATGCCCCGTCGATCGTCGCCGCCTCGTAGTATTCGTCGTCGATGCCGATGATCGCCGCCATGAAGATAATCGCGTAATACCCGATCCCCTTCCACGTATTGACCAGCGGCAGAATGAGCGGCCACCATTTCGGATCGCTGTACCATTCGACCGGATTCGCGCCGAACAGCGGAAGAATGACCTTGTTCATCAGCCCCAGCTCGTTGTTGAGGAAAGCGTAGACGAGGTAGCTGACGATGACCATCGACAGGAAGAACGGAAGAAACATCGTCGTCTGGTGGAACTTGGCCAGCATGCGGTTCCTCATCGAATGGAACATGATGGCGAAGGCGATGCCGATGACCGTGTTCAGAAAAATGAACGTCGCGTTGTAGAGCACCGTGTTTCTCGTAATCAGCCAGGCGTCGGACGTTCTGAACAGAAATTCGAAGTTGAACCAACCGACCCAGGGACTGTTCAGGAAGCTCTCGAACAAGGTTTCGCCGGGGGCAAACTTGATGTTCTTGAAGGCGATCAGCGAGCCGATCATCGGAATGTAGTTGTTGATCAACAGGAAGACGACCGTCGGGGCCATCATGATGTAGAAGGCGCCGAATCGGCGAAAATGTCCCTGCTTCAACTTGGCCGGCTTCGTGCGGACCATCGGCTGTTTCGGAGCGCCCGCCGCTGCGGAGGCTTGTTCCATACCCCATCACAATCCTTTTTGCTTATTGGCAATCTTTGCTTGTGGTCCTATTTTATCGTGCGGCGGCGTCCGGCCTCTATCTACTGGGGTGACTTACATAGCACTCTTGTGACTTTCTCTGCGAATCCGCTCCTGTCTCTGCTTGAAATCAAACATCCCCCGCATCCTCCCTCCGCCGGAGAAGGCGGACCGGGGCGGAAGCGAGGGATGCGCTCAACGCAAAATCTGATGCTTCTTGCGGTACTCCTGGGGCGACAGCCCCGTCATCTTCTTGAACA
This sequence comes from Cohnella hongkongensis, assembly GCF_042654645.1. Classification (NCBI taxonomy): domain Bacteria; kingdom Bacillati; phylum Bacillota; class Bacilli; order Caryophanales; family Paenibacillaceae; genus Cohnella; species Cohnella hongkongensis. The sequence continues at coordinate 119,595 of NZ_JBHSEP010000015.1, forward strand.
GCTTGGCGAAATACGAGAAGTGCGCGTAGCTCAGCTCCTCGGCGATCCGGCTGATCTTGTCGTTCGTCTCGGCCAGCAGCCGCTTGGCTCTCTCGATTCGGCACTGCGTAATATAATCGGTCAGAGACAGGCCCGTCTCCTTGCGGAACAGCCGGGAGACGTACGCCGGATTGCGGAACACCGAGCGGGCGATATCGTCGCGGTTCAGCTCCTTCTGCAGATTGTCCTGGATGAAGGCCTGAACCTTCGCGACGATCGCGGACGAATCTCTCATCCTGTCCTGGAACGCCTCCGCGCACGTCCGCACCGATCGGATCGCCCACGCCTTCAGCGCTTGCGGCGATCTCGCCGCCTGGGGATCGGCCAGCTCGGCCGGATCCAGCGCCTCGTGGATCGACACGCCCGCGCGGAAGGCCGCCTGATAGAGCAGATGGAGCAAGCCGTATCGAAGCAGCTCCAGCGTCTCCCTTCCGGCAGCCTCGCGCTGGAACTGGTCGATCGCCGCCTCGATCGCCCCGAGCAGCTCGTTCGTCCGTCCGTTGTCCAGCAGCGTGGCCCATTCCAGGAACGAAGGCAGCGCGATCGGCTGGCCGCCCTGGAGCTCTTCGCAGCCGCCGTCGGCGTCGATGACCGTCTGCGATACGGTGACGTTCGCCCGTTCGAGCTGCAGCAGCCGCTGCGCGGCGGCGGGCAGGTCGATCAGGCGGACCGGGATGCCCAGATAGCACGACACGCGGCAGTGAAAATAGTCTCGGCAAGCCTGCACGAACTTCCTGCTGCGGTTCAGAAGCGTCTGGCGATCCGGCGCGTCCTCCTCCGTCAAATACAGCAGCACGAGGCTGAACTCGCCCGGGTCCTGGACGACCGCGCCGGCCTGCTCCCCGAGAATCGTCTCCGCCGCCGCTTTGCGCAGAGCATACTCCATAATGCTCTCGTCTCTGGAATCCAGCTCGACGTCCCATTGCTCGACGCTGAGCAGAATCGGCAGCACGCGCCCCCGCTCGGCCGTCAGAGGGATGTCCAGCTGCTCGAACTCCCGATCCAGCCGCTCCGGAGACAGGCCGATCCGTCCGTTCAGCAGCTCGCGCCAGAACCGGTCGATCAGTACCGGAAGCTGACGGACCCACTGCCTGCGGTAGTCGTCGAGCGTCCGCTCGAACTCGGCCTGCTCCCGGCGGCGCTGAACCTCCTCGATCGCGCGGGCGACGATCCCCTTGAGCACCTCGTGATCGATCGGCTTGAGCACATAGTCGAAGCAGCCCATATGCAGCGCCTCCTGCGCATATTCGAACCGGGCGTGCCCGGTCAGGAAAATCGTCAGCGTATTCGGGCTCGTCTCCCGAATGTACCGGAGCAGCTCCAGCCCGCTCGCCTCCGGCATCTCGATATCGGAGATGATCAGGTCGATTGTTGCCTCCGCCATATGGCGCTTCGCCTCGGCGACGCTCTCCGCTTCAAGCACGGCGCCGATCGGCAGATCGCTCCAGTCGATTCCTTCCGTCATTCCTTTCAGCGCATAAAGCTCGTCGTCAACGACCAGCATCGTCAGCATCGAACTCCTCCTCCCCCTCTTTCGCCGCCGCGGCGGCGGACTTCTCTTCGATCTCGAACGACCGGTCCCGTTCGCGCGGCAGCCTGACCTTCACCAGCGCTCCGCCCTTCTCTCCGTTGCCGAACGCCATATCCCCCTTGCCTCCGTACAGCAGCTTAAACCGCCGCATGACGTTCCAGATGCCCAGATGATTGGAGACGGATTGCGAGACGTAAGCGGTCTCGTTCAACTCCGCCAGCAGCTCCTCCGGAAATCCCGGACCGTTGTCCGCGATCGCGAGCCGCGCGTACTCCCCCGGCTCTTCGTCATCGCTCTCGCAGCGGATGGCGATTCGGAAAGGAGTCCCGTCCTGGGGACGCTTGTTCAGGCCGTGAATGACGCAGTTCTCGATGAAGGGCTGCAGCATCAGGGGCGATATCTCCCAGCCGAGATACTCCGGCGGGACGTCGATGTCGTATTCCAGCTTCGAGACATATCGGATCTTCTGGATTTCGAGATAATGCTCGATATGGCGAATTTCGTCCTCGAGCCGAACGACGGTCCGGTGCCCGAGCATCAGGAAGCGGAAGTAGTCGGCCAGATGCAGCGACAGCTTCTGCACCGTCTTGAAATCCTTCAGCGCGGCCAGGTTGTATATGATGTTCAGGCTGTTCATATAGAAATGGGGATTGATCTGGATTTGCAGATGCTTGTATTCCGCCCGCTGCAGCCGAAGCTGCTCCTCGTAGACGTCGATCTTCAAGCTCTCGATCTGCTCCGCCATTTTGTTGAACGTGCCCGCCAGGAAGGTGAATTCGCTGCTGTCGGCAAGCGCCGGCAGGCGGGTGCCGAACTGGCCCTGCCCCAGCTTGCGCATGCCCCGGATCAGCCGGACGAACGGCTGAAACATGACCCGCTGCAGGAACAGCAGATAGATCGACAGAATGGCCGCCAGCGCGAGCGGCATCCAGAAATTGAGCACCTTCTGGAAGAACGGAAGATTTTTAAGAATATGCGATTCCTTCATCATGAGCGTATAGCGGATATCCGCATACTGGGATGGCTGGGATAGCACGATATAGGATTCGCCGTCGTAGACGAGCCCGGTCAGGATCCCGGCCAAATTTTGGATCTTCGCCAGGAAGGCGGCGTCCTTGAGCGTCGGATGCTCGACACCGGTGATAACGCTTCCATTGCCGTCAAGCAAAAAGGCCGAGCCGTCCGGACCGACGTCGAAGTTGTTCATGACGCTCTGCAGCGCTTCCGCCTGAATGAGCGCTCCGGCGATCGTGTTATAGCCGAGGTCGTGCGTCTTCATCAGGAACGTCTGACCGGCGATTCTCGTCAGCCCCCACCGCCGCTCCGTGTCCGGGACGCCCTTCATCGCGCTTTCCTTCGCCCAGGCCGACAGCAGGTCCAGCTTATCCAGCGAATTGTAGACGTACTGCGTCGCGTATACGAGCTCTCCCGACTTCTTCGGGTAGACGAAGAACGTGTCGATGAGCGCGCTGTAGAAAATCGAGTCCACCGCCAAGCGCTCTCTCAGCCTGGTCTTCGACAGCGTGTACTCGTCGCTCGTCAGCTCGAGAAGCGGCAGCGTCTGAATGTCCGGGTTCCTCTCCAGATTAATCAGATAGTGATAGTATTCCAGCATGCTCTTGTCATTGTTGCGCACGTATTCGGCCAGCAAAATATTGTAATGCGATGACACCTGCTCCTTCACGACGCGGATCGCGTACAGGTTATTATAAATAATGAACGCGACGATGGGCATGAGCACCAGAAAAAAACCGACGACGATCTTGAAGCGGACGGACTGCCAGAAGCGCATAACGATCCCCCGATTGCGACGATGCGGAATAGGCCGGAGCCAACCCTAGCATAACCTACACTTCCAGATGCTAGCAATATCGGATTTCATGGCCTTCCTTTTTCGCCGGCCGCGAATGAACCGGATCTCCGGTTATGACAATAGTTAGATGAATGGCCATTCAGGAAGGAGAAGTTCGTTGGATATCGATGAGTTGATAGAGCTTGTGAGGCTGCACGGCAAGTCGGTTTACGGATTCTGCTACAGGCTGACGGGCAACAAAGAGGATACGGACGACTTGTATCAGGAAGCTTGTCTGAAAGCCGTGGAGCTTCTGCCCAAGATGGACGCTTCCCGCAATCCCAAGGCGTATCTGATCTCGATCGCCATTCGGCTGCACCGCAACCATCGCCGCAAGCTCGCCTGGAGACGAAAAATTGCCCCTATGGCCGAACTGGACGAGGCGGCGACCCCTTCCGGCCCGCTCGCAAGCGAAGCCACGCCGGAAGACGCCGTGCTGTCGCTCGAGCTTCGCGCCAGCATTGAAGCCGCCGCGCACCGGCTGAACGACAAGCTGAAGCTTCCTCTTTACCTGTATTATACCGCGAATATGACCGTCGAGGAGATTGCTTCCGTACTGAGCATTCCGCCGGGAACGGTGAAGAGCAGGCTGCATAAAGCGCGCATGACGATGAGACAAGTATTGGAGGTCGATTCCCTATGAAGGACGCGGACTGGGAGCGTTGGCTCGGACAGGCTCTCGCTTCCGAAGCCAAGCCCGACGACAAGCTGAACATGAGCATCCTGCATCGCATGCGGATGCGGCATCAGACGAAACCTAAGTCTGTCACAAAATTATCCGCAGCGCTGTTGGCCGCCGTTTTCCTGCTGGTGCTGTCCGTATCGGCTTATGCGGCGACTCAGCTGTTCGGCGCCAGAGAGGTCGCCGAGAGATTGGGAGACCGGCTGTTGGCGGAAGCGTTCGACAGCGACAACGCCATCCGGCTCGACCAATCGGTCGCTTCCGGAGACTATCGGTTTACGCTGCACGGCCTCGTATCGGGAGCGGGCCTCAGCGAATTCCCATCTTCGTCGGAGGAACTCTATCCGGACAGAACCTATGCCGTCGTCTCTATCGCCAGACAGGACGGCCGGCCGATGCCGGATACCCGGGATCCCGAGTACGGCCAGGATCCGTTCTTCGTCTCGCCGCTGATCAAAGGCCAGAAGCCGTGGTCGGTCAACATCATCACGATGAACGGCCACTACAGCGAGACTGTGATAGACGGCGTCGCGTACAGACTTCTGGCGTGCGATCAGGTGGAAATTTTCGCGGACAGGGGGGTCTACTTGGCGATCAGCAGCGGCAGCCCGTTCTACAGCCGCGAGGCGTTCGACTACGACGAGAATACGGGGGAAAGCCGGGCGAGAGAAGATTACCCGGGCGCGTCCGCGCTGTTCGACCTTCCCCTCGACAGGACGAAGGCCGATCCCGCCAAGGCGGAGGCCTATTTGGAAGCTCTCCTGAATCCGTCCGCCTCGCCGGCGGCGGACAACGGCGAACGAATCGCCGATGCGGAAGACGAGGCGTGGGTCGACTGGATCGCCGAGCTGCGAACCAGAATGCGCAGCGGCGGGACGATCGGCGAGACGATAGCCGACTCTATCCAGGAAGTAACCTACGACGATTCGGGCCATTTCCGTTATTCCTATGACGATTGGAGCGTCGAGGCGGCTCCCGAAGACTTCTTCCGGGAAGGGCAGGTCGGATTCTCGGACCGGTTCTCCGGCAGCGGGAAGGACGGCCGCTATCGAGCGCTGCTCTTCCATCGCGACGAGCACGGCGTCATTACCGGCAGAATCGTCTTGCTGGAGAATCATCCCGAGTAGTCCTGCCGTCGAAGAACCTCCGGGGACCCTCCTGGCGCCACGCCTGAACGCGGAAGCGCCAGGATCGGCCGCCGGACGAGCGCGAACCAAACAAGGGGCTTCCCGGTGTCGGACGAATCCCCCGCAGTACAAGCAAAAGCCTGTCCTGCGAGGGAGCGCCTTCTCTTCCGGGAAGCCCCTCTCCTTCTATAATCAGCTTAATGGCCGTTCTCCGAATCGCCGTCGCTGCCGAAGCGGCCCAGCCGCTCCAGCGCAAGCTTGTACCCGTCGTTGCCGTAGTTCAGACACCGCTTCACGCGGGAGATCGTGGCCGTGCTCGCTCCCGTCTCCGTCTCGATCTGGTTGTAGGTATTGCCTTTGCCGAGCATGCGCGCGACCTCGAGACGCTGCGACAGCGATTGAATCTCGTTGACCGTGCACAGATCGTCGAAAAAAACATAGCATTCCTCCACGCTCTTCAGCGTCAGAATCGCCTCGAACAGTTGATCTATCGATTTATCGTTCAGCTTCTTCAATTGCATGCGCTCTCATCCTTTCTCCCGTCCGATGCGCCGTCCGGCAGCCGAACCGCCGCCGTCGACTCGTCCCTCACATCGATCCCGCATTGGTTCCATTGTACTGCGAAGCCCACAACAGTTCAAGCGTCACCGTATTCACGCATTACAGAAGTAAAATCTATCAGAGATCGGGCATTCGTCCATTCCGAAGGCTCCCGCCCGGCATATTCTATCGAGAAGAAAGGTGTGATTCTATGGCCGATCCGCAATCTCCTTCCGTTCACAGTTGGGGGCCGGGGTTCGGACAACAGGATTTCCCCGGCATCGGCGGCGCGTTCTCCGGGCCACCCGCCGTTATAGATGATGCGGTCATGCCCATGCAGGCGCCGGTCGCCCCCGCAGCCAAAAGCGCGCTCCCCTTCAACCTCTCCAACCTCGGCGATCTCAAAACCATGTTCGATCGCCTGGGCGGCATCGACGGGATTCTCTCCACGATGGGCAAGGTCCAGAAATTCGTGTCCACGATGCAGCAGGTGACCCCCATGCTGAAGCTGTTCCTCGGCAAAGGAGGCACGGCCGTCACAGCTAACGCGAAGAGAGCCCGCAGAAAGAAGAACAGACGGCCCGCGCCCCGCGCCAAAGCGCGCAAAAGACGCCCGGCCAAACGGCGTTAGCCGGCGGCGTCCGCATTCAAAAAAAGAGGCTATCCCCGGGATTAGCCTCTTCTTCTTGTTACCGCTCGTATTCCAGAAACGGGTCGGGAATGCGGATGGCGTGCGCCTCCGCATCGCTGACTCCCGTGTAGAGCGTGGCGGTCCCGTCCTCGTGGCGGACAAGTCCGCCGCTGAAGATGACGTCCTGCAGATCCGGCCGTTTGGCCGGTCCGTCGGGAAACATCGCCCGCGTCGCGATCAGCTTGATCTGCGTATACCGATGATTGTCCGGGTTGTAGACGAACACCATCGGATAATAGTGCCGGATGTTGAACTCCTCCATCCAGGCGATATGTCCGAGCACGCCGATCAAGCCGCCCTTCAGCAGATGGGCTTCGTTCGCTCCTCCCCATTCCTCCGGCAGGAACTGATGGCGGAGCAGCCTCGCTCCGTTGATCGCCTCTTCCGTCAAATCGTCCAACGTCTCGATTTCGGTATACCCGATGAGCGCGCGGGCGCCGTCCACCATCATCGGGCGAGTAAACACGCCGATCCGGCCGTTATCCCGCTCGATCAGGCGAATATCCTTCATCGTCAGCGGCCCCTTGGCGAAAGGAACGAGGTCGTTGACGGAAGCGCCGCGGTAAAACACCGTGCGCCATGAAGTGACGACGTGCGGATCGTCCGCGTCGAAGCTAACCTCGACGCCGCCGAACACCAGCTCCTCGCCCACGAAGGTGAAGAACGGATCCTGGAGCGCGAAGACGGGAGCGCCGCTGCGCGGCACCCATGCGCCCTGCCGTTCGACGAAAAACATAACCTCCGACGATTCCTTGTCGCGATCCTCCACCCGTCCCGCGATGACCGGCTCTCCCCGGTCCAGGAACGGAGCGCTAATATTGTACACATCGCGGCTGCCGACTCCCGAGAAGACCAGCTTCTCTCCTTCGAATGCCGGTTGGCCCGCGAGAAATTCCGCCAACAATTCGATCGTCGGTTTCGCCTGTTCCGCATACGCAAGCATGGAGAGTCCTCCTGACTGGACAGAGATGGCAGCTTCTTCACTCCATTGTAGCAATCTCGGGCGTTCAGGGGTGTCATCCCGCGCCTCGTTCCGGCGGATTACGGGGTTCAGTGCATGAACAGGGCAAGCACGTAATACGTCAAGGCGGCCAGCACGGAGACGATCGGAATCGTAATGACCCAGGTCATGACGATTCGCCCGGCCATGCTCCACTTGACGCTGGAAAACTTCTTCGCGGAGCCGACGCCCAGAATCGACGAAGTAATCGCATGGGTCGTGCTCACCGGGAAGTGAGTCAGCGTCGCGCCGAGAATGACCGAAGCGGAAGCGAGGTCGGCCGAGAACCCGTTGATCGGTCCGATTTTGAAGATCTTCGTTCCCATCGTCTTGATAATCTTCCATCCGCCAAGCGAAGTTCCGAGCGCCATCGCGAACGCCGCGGACAGCTTAACCCAGAGGGCGATCTCCAGATCCGACTGAAGATTCGCCGCCACGAGCGCCATCGTGATGATCCCCATCGCCTTCTGCGCGTCGTTCGTGCCGTGGGTGAACGCCTGGAATGCCGCCGTCATCACCTGGCCGCCCCGGAACACTTTATTGACATGATGAGGACTGGTGTTCGCGAAAATGTGCTTCAGTATAAACATGATGCAGAAGCCCAGCGCGAAAGCGATCAGCGGAGATAATATAAGGCCTTGAAGAATGGAAGAGAATCCCGAATAGTTAATGCCGCTCCAGCCTTCGGAGGCGACGGCCGCCCCCGCCAGCGCTCCGATCAGCGCATGGGAAGACGAGGAAGGGATCCCGAACCACCAGGTAATCAAGTTCCAGGCGATGGCCGCGACGAGCGTCGCTATTACGACGGTAAGCCCGTGCTCGAGCTGGAATGGATCGGTAATCTTGCCCCCGATCGTCTTGGCCACTCCCGTGAAGCTTAGCGCTCCGACCAGGTTCATGACCGACGCTAGAATAATCGCCCGCCGAGGCGTTAACGCCCGGGTGGATACCGAAGTAGCGATCGCGTTGGCTGTGTCGTGAAACCCGTTAATAAAATCGAAGCCGAGCGCAAGAACGACTATAATGACAACCAACCACATAATATAATCCATGATATTCTATTCCGTCCCCGCTTGCGCCGATCAAGAATTGCGCATAATGATGGATTGAAGCGTGTTCGCGACGTCTTCGCAGGAATCCGTTGTCTGCTCGAGCCGCTCGTAGATTTCCTTGTGCTTGATAAGCTCTATCGGATCGGTGGCGTTCATGAACAAGTTTTTGATCCCTTGACGCATCAGATCGTCGCCCTCGTTCTCCAACTCGTTGATGTTAACGCAGTGAGGCTGGATCGCCAGCAGCTTCTTCTGGCTGAGCAGATAGATGGCCGACTGGATTTCTTTCGCGCTCCGCTTCAGACAATCGCCGAACTTCCGGATGTACGGATCGGCCTTCGTAATCTGGTACATCTCGAAGCGGGAAGCGCAAGCTTCGATGCCGTCCAGCACGTCGTCCAGCTTTTTGATCAGCTCCATAATATCTTCCCGCTCGATCGGCGTGATGAAGGTTTTATTCAGCTCGGTAAGAATAATGTGCGTGCACTTGTCTCCCTTATGCTCGAACTCCTTCATTTCCCTGGCGAACGCGGTGACGTCGGGAAAATCTCCGTTAACCGCGGCTGTAAAATGCTCGACCGTCTCTACGATAATATCCGACATTTCCTGCAGCGTCTTAAAAAAAATGTCCTTTTTCCGAAACACGGATAGCCCTTCTTTCCCCTGTATGTACCTGGCAAAAGTTTACACTCCGTTAATATTGCGATAACGTTGCGTTAACCTAATTATTTTATCACATGCCGGACGAGCATGGTACAGCTTACTTTCGACACTTTTCATTTTTTTTATTCCAGTAAAAGCCTTTGCTGGAGCAGCCGCGATTGTTCCGCAGGTATGCAGCTGGCTTGACTAGCCTTCCCCTAGCCGAGCCGCTTCTATGCGCGCCGATGATGCCCGGGAAAAAGAAAAAGAACCTCGTCTCCGTCCTTCGACGGAAATCGAGGTTCTGGTCCTGCAGATTACTGATAGGTCACGTGCTTGTCCAGCGGACTGGAGGTCGGAACGACGTGGTAGTACGTCACGCCCGGGACGAAGGGCAGCTCCTGACCGTCCTTCACAAGCCGAATGACGTCGCCTTCCCTTCGCTCCCATTGGCAGGCAATCGCCTTGCCCTGCTGGAACAGAATCGCTTCTCCGCCCCGGTCCAGGTCCACCGCCAGCCGTCCGACGTCGTCCTGAATATCGTGCTTGGCGGACAGCACGACCAGATTCGCCGCCGTCAGCTGCTCGTCGTTGTTTTTGTCCATGTGAGGCTCGTCGTTGATCGAGCGCTTGTACAGGCCTGAGACGCCGTCGTAAGCGTACGAGACCTTGTAGCTGGACAGCAGAAACTTGATGTCGATTTTCTCAGCAGCCTCGGCCGCAGACAACGCCGGCGGATGGTCGCTGAACGTCATGGCCGGCACGTTCGCCGCGCTGCCGTAATTCCGCTTCTCCGCTCCCTGACGAAGCTGCTCCAGCGTCGAGTAGACGTTGTGCGGCATCTTGCGGGACTTGTCGCGGTAGAAGTAGGCGCCCGCATTCGTAATTTCGTCCAGGTGCTCCTTTTTCTGCTTCTGAAGAATGGCGAACCCGTCGTTGCTCGCTCCGGCATGGACGAGCACTCCGCCGTAGAACTCGCCAACCTGAATATAATAAGGACGAATGCTGCGGATCGGCCCGATCGGATCGGTAAACTCCTTGCTCTGGAATACCGCGACAAAGCGCGTGATGCCCCCTTCGGCCAGCAGCTCCCATACGACGTCGGCCTGGGTCATGCCCGATTGCGGCCTGGCCGGCGCAAGGTTGTTGATCATGACCGAGAACGGCCGGTTCGTCACTTCCCTCTCCGCCGGCATTCCCGTTAGCGGGGCCAGAAAAGAGGGGGTCGGGGACGGCGAGTCGCTCGGAGAACCGGAAGCGCTTGCGGACGGCAGCGGAGTCTCGACCGGGGGCGCTTTCGTCTCCTTGCTTCCTCCGCAGGCGGTCAACCCTACGATCGCCGCGGCCAGCGCGAGCCCTATCGCGATTCGCATTCGTTGCGTCATGCTCATTCTCCCTTTCGCGTATATGTACTCTATCATTAAACCATATAGAGCACATCGGGAAAAAGAGCCGCGCTTCCCTTTTTCGACAAAGGAGCGGAAAAAAGCGAATAAAATGGCTCGCGAAGCGCCCTCGCCCTGTCGGCTTTCAGCCGATTACCCTTTTACAGCTCCCGAGGACAAGCCTTGAATAAAATACTTTTGCAAAAACAAGAAAACCGCGACCATTGGCAGCATTCCGAGCAGCGCGCCAGCCGCTACCCATCCGATATTGCTGTTATACTGGGCGAAAAACTGGGACAAAGCGACGGTAATATTATGCACTTTAGAGCTCTGCAGGAAAAATACCGAAAATTGATAATCGTTCCAAATCCAAACCCCCGTAATGATAATGCTCGAAGACGTGACCGGCTTTAATAACGGCATGATGATTCTGAAGAAAAGCTCCGCTCGCCCGGCTCCGTCCAACATCGCCGCCTCGTCCAGTTCGCGAGGGATCGTGCTGATAAACCCGGTATAGAAAAAGATGGTTATCGGGAGCTGAAAGGTGACATGAAGCAGAATAACCCCCCAGAACGTATTCATGCCGCCCATGTCCACCATAATGTTATAAAGCGGCACCAGTATGCTCAGCGGAGGCACAATTAAAGCGGATACAAAAATAACGTAAATTTTCTTATTGAATTTTGTCGGATAACGCGCTAAGGGATAGGAAGCGATCGAGCCAAGAAGCACCAACAAGATGACGGCTAAAGCCGTTATGACGATATTGTTGAAGAACACCCTTCCCAGATTGGCATGTTCCCATGCGTTCGTGAAATTGTCGAGAAACACGTAACCCGGAACAGACCAGCTCGAGCTGTAGTCGTCGGCCTTCTTAAACGAGCTCGTGATAAGAATGTAGAACGGAATAATATGAACGATGCATATCGCCAAGGAAAGGAAGGTCAGCCCTCTAGTCTTCAAGCGTGTACCTCCTTACTTTTCAAGAAACGAAGAATCGCAAAGCTGATAACCGAAATCAGCACGAATAGCAATATTCCCAGAGACGAAGCGTAGCCGGCATCCTGTTTGGCAAAGTACAGTTGGTACATCATTGTCGATAAGGATTGGGAAGCATAGCCGGGACCGCCGTTCGTCAAGGCGATAATGACATCGAATAGCTTCAACCCCAGAATTAAGTTAATCATGACGCTGATCGTGATCGCGGGCGTCAACAAAGGGATGACCACATGCGCTAATTGTTTGGATTTGGACGCGCCGTCGATTTCGGCCGCTTCGTAATACTCTTTGGATATCGATTGTAATCCGGCCAAATAAATGATCATCGAAATGCCGAGAAATTGGTACGTGTTGACAAGCGTGATGATCCATACATTTAATTGAGGGTTTGCCAGCAAGTTTAACTTCGTGTCCGAAAAAAGCAAAAACAGGTCGTTTGCGGCTCCGCCGTTGTAGCGGAAAATATAGTACCATATATATCCCATGATCAACGGGCTGATAATGACCGGGAGATAAACGATCATTCTGGTATACTCTTTGGTACGAATCCCCTGATTGAGCAATAAAGCATAAAAAAAGCCGATCACGTTTTGCAGAATCGTGCTCCCTGCGCCGAATATCAACGTGTTCTTGATAATAAGCCAAGTATTCCTGTCCTGGATCATTCTCTTATAATTGTCCAGGCCTATCCACTCGAAACGGGGCGAGAATCCATTCCAGTTCGTTAGAGACAGTTGGAGCCCCTTAAAAAAGGGATAAAAAATAAAGATGACAAACAAAATAAGCGCGGGCACATACATCATATTAACGGCCAGGGTAGAATTAGGGCCAAATAAATTTCTGCGATTCCTCACGATATTCCCAACCTTCCCTCCCCGAGGTTTAAGGCGATAAGTTCGACGGCTGTCGACAGCTCGTCGAACTTATCGCGGGAAAACCATCCAGATTATTGTTCCTGCTTTAGAAGCCTTTCATATTCTTCCGCCATTTTCTCGGAGTATTGCTCGGGCGTGATTCCCCCCGCGATCAAATCTTCTCCCAGCTTGCACATCGGATCGAACATTCCGTTAGGCAGCCATTCGCGATCGAAGTAAGGGAATACCCGCACGTCCTTGTACTTGTCCAGATAGGGGCTTAAATATAAATCCGCCTCCACGTCCTGGATTCCCGGAAGAAGGCTTGTGGCCTCGGATAACTTTTTAAGATTTTCGGTTTGGGCGACGAATTCCAGAAGCTTCTTCGCCTCATCCTTATGGGGCGTGTCCTTCCAAACTCCCATCGTATTGCGCTCGCCTCCGGAGAAGGAAGGACCGTCTCCTTCGACGATCGCCGGAATCGGCATCAGCCCCGCGTTTAATTCCGGGTTGATCGATCTTGCGGTGGACAGAACAAGCGGAGGCGCGACGACGAAAGCTACCTTTCCTTGGGCGAACTGCTGCGTCGTATCGGATTGCTTGGCCGTAAGCAGGTCCACGTTCGACAAGCCTTCCTTGTGCATTTGAGCGAACGTCTCGGGCAAGAACGTCCAGTTGGACCATTCGAACTTCTTGTCCTTAAAGTCCTGCTGGAAATTATCCGCGGGTGAAATCAATAACGGGTTCGCCATGAAAATAAACCAATACCCTAACGTATAATTGTCCAGTCCGGCGAAATGGAAGGGAGTGATTTCTCCGCCGCTTCGTTCCTTGATCTCTCTCGCGGCATCCATCAACTCTGCATGCGTTTCGGGAACGGCGATATCGTATTGCTTTAAGATATCCTCGTTGTACACGATGCCGTCCTTGGATTGATTCAACGGCAAAGCGTAAACCTTCCCCTCTTCGTCCGTAACGTAGGGCTCGATCGAGGGCAGTAATTTCGAAGCCCACGGCTCGCTTCTCAGATCCTCCAGATAGTCGCCGTATCTGACTTTAGCCCACCCGTGCGTGTCGAAGATATCCGGCAGGTCTCCGGAAGACATTCTGACCTTCATAAGGTTCTCGTACTCGGCCCCGGGAAACTGGAGATCGACTTTAATGTTCGGGTTCTGAGCTTCGAATTGTTGAACGACTTCCGTGTACGCGTCTTTCTCGACTTGGCTCGACATGAGGCTCAAGACGGTCAGATTAACGGTTTTTCCCCCATCGTTGGAGCCCCCGTTGTCGCCCGAATTCGCCTTGCTGCACCCCGCCGTCACGACAAGAGCCGCGACGATGAAAGATATAGCGATACGCTTCATAGATTAACCCCCCTGTAGTTAAAACATCCTTAAAACTGCGGCAGCCATTGTTTCTGGGCTTCGAACATTTCGGTGACCAGGCCGTCGATCTCGTCCAACGAACAGCAAGCGCTCGTCAATGGATCCATCTTCACGGCTTGATAGATCAGATCGCGATCTTTACGGATATGCGCCTCGATGGCCAGCTGCTGTACGTTTACGTTCGTGCGAATCAATGCGGCAAGCTGTTCCGGCAGTTCGCCGACGTGACAAGGATGGATGCCCGTCGTATCGACGAGGCAAGGCACCTCGACGCAGCAGTTATGCGGGAGATTCGGAATCAAGCCCTGATTCATCACATTGCCGTTAATTCTTCTCACGGTGTTGGTCTCCAGGGAATGGATGATTTCCACGCCGTATTCGAGCGAACGACTTACCGGAATACGTTCGTTCTCCTGCAATTGCTTCTCGATATCGGTGTAGTAGTTTTTCAGTTCAAGCTGGCAATCCCGCAGATAGCCGCCCGTTCTTCCGAAATCGAATTCCTGCTCCCTGCCGTCCGTGAATTTCGCGACCAGCTTCTCCAGCAGATCCGGCCTTTTGCGGAAATAAGGATAATATTCCGAGCCGTGGCTGCTGGATTCGGTCGGATAGTAACCGAAATTCTTCATCATGTCGAATCTGACGGGATCCTGGCCGTAAATCGAAGGATCGTTAAGCTTTTCGAATAGCAGCGGGTACGCATCCTTCCTGTTCCAATCGAATTTCAGGAACCAGGAAACGTGGTTAATGCCGGCGACCCAGAACGTGACCTCTTCATAAGGAATGTTAATATACTCGGCAAGCGCCCTGGAGGTTTTCTGCACGCTATGGCATAGACCGATGGTTTGGATAGGCGACAGCCTGTTCATCGCGCCCGTCAAGATCGCCATCGGATTCGTATATTGCAGGACCAAGGCGTTCGGGCTGAGCTCCTCCAATTCCTTGTAGATCTCGGAGATGACCGCCAAGTGGCGCATGCCCCGGAACACGCCGCCCGGACCGACGGTGTCGCCGACGCACTGTTCCACCCCGTATTTCCGCGGGATCTCGATATCGAGTTCATAAGCTTCCAGACCGCCGACTTGGATTGTAATCAGTACATAGTCCGCTTTGTTCAGAGCTTCCCTGCGGTCGGTCGTAGCCGCGATGGAAATATTCGACTTTTCCTGCCTGACCATTTTCTCGGCCAGCTTTTTAACTTTGTCCAGCCTCTTGGCGTCGATGTCCATCAAGCAAACCTCGGAACCGTCCAATTCGGGATAGGTCAGAAGGTCTCCTAACAAGTTTCGGGTGAACACAGCGCTTCCCGCGCCGATAAAAGTGATTTTAGGCATGGTCAAAAGCTCCTTTGATGTGGGGTTACACGAATGTTCCAACAATGAAACCGATTACAAATTTGAACGATCCTGCGCACTCTCCGATAGCTTGAGCTCCGATTTCTCCGCCGCCATTCCCACCCCCGCTTTTTCATACATCCGGATGTTTAAATTCATCATAATCGATCAAAGTCATTATTACAAGTTTAAATATTATTTTAAAAATAATCTAACTTGTACGTATAAGTTAAAACGACCCCAGGAGTCGCTAAAACCCTGAAGTCGTCTATGGCAGCAAGCTTTATCAGACGGGATAAGGAGCGGTCGAATTTCGTACGATTAGCTCAGGAGCATAAACCATCGATTGGACATCCCTTCCCCCTTTCGTAAGTTCGATAATCATTTTCGCCGCATCCTCCCCCATCATGGCTTTCGGATGCTTGATCGTCGTAAATTTAACTTCATTCATTTGGGCAAAGTGCGAATCGTCGAATCCGACCAGAGAAATATCTTCGGGGACCCGCAGCCCCAGCTTTCGGATCTCGGCGTAGACATGGAAAGCCACTTCGTCGTTATAGCAGAAAATCGCCGTAGGCCTCAAGGCTTCTTCCTGCAGCAGCAATCGCATGATTTCCTCTTTGGGATTGGCGTATTGCTCTTTCGTCACGTAGGTGATGACCATGTTCGGACTCATCTCCAGCTTGGCTTCCCTGTGAGCCCTGATAAATCCCTTCATCCGGCCTCCCCCTTGAAGCTCGTCCGTCTTGAAGATGCCGGCAATTCGTTTATGCCCTAGCTGAATTAAGTGCTCGGTCGCCTTGAAACCTCCCAATTCATCGTCCATGGTTAGGCTTAAAGGGCTCAATTCCGGATAAAACGCATTGATCATCACATAAGGAATCCCGCTATTTTCAATGTTTAGATAGTAGCCGATGTTCGGATTGGTAATCGCGCTTTTGGTAGGCTCGACGATCAATCCGTCCACACGCCTCGTTAAAATATTTTGAAGACATTTTTTCTCCTGCTCCATGTTATGGTTCGTGCTGGCCAACAAAATGGAGTAGCCCTTTTCGCTGAGGTAGGATTCAGCCCCGCGAATAATCGAAGGGAATATTCCGTCTCGAATGTAGGAAGTAATGATGGCGATCGTTTTATGACTCTGGTTGTCCTTCATCGTTTTCGTTCGATCCGCGCAGAAAGTCCCCCTTCCCTGCTCCCTGTACAACCAGCCTTCGTTTTCCAGTTCCCCGACCGCCTGCCTGATCGTTTGTCTGCTGACATTGAATCGTTTTATCAAATCGGTTTCGGAACCGATTTTTTGATTGGGAATAATCTTTCCTTCCAAGATATCGGTCCTGATCGATTCCTTCACCCGTTCGTACTTCGGCGCCAAGAACATTCACTCCTATTTTCAACTTATACGTACCATTATACTCCACTTCTTTCACATATGATAATAATATTGTTTCCAACAGATTCCCCATAAGGCGCGCGCTCCTGTATGCAAGGGGGGCATTCGTACAAAAAAAGCAAGCTTGAGGGGGCGCCTCCCTCAAACTTGCGTCCAATCTTGCTTTCGTATCCGCCATCTCTATGCCGCTGCTCTTCTAGCCTTCGCGCTTTCTGGCATTTCCATAGCGCACCGCGCGATTTTCGCTCCGGCGAATAAGCCGGATCAAACCTCGTCCCACAGCCTGCGGACGTTGGCCAGACCGATGGCCGTTCCTTCCCGGCTCTCCTCCATGCCTTCGAACTCCAACGTTAGATAGCCGTCGTAGCCCGACCGCTTGATCAGCCGCAGCAGACTCCGAACCGGCAGATCTCCCTGACCGAAGATTGCGCCTCTTAGGAAGTGGCCGTTCGCGGTGCGAAACCATTTGCCCTCGCCGGGATCCTGGTCCGCCATGCGATAATAGAAGTCTTTCACGTGCACGATGGAGGCGAGGGGCAGATTTTTGGAGACGCCGATCAGCGGAGCCTCATCGACGCACAGGAAATTGCCGATGTCCAGCACCGTCCGGAAATTCGGGCGATTCACCTCGGCGATCACCCGCTGGACGCGATCGCTGTGCTGCACGCCCCAGCCGTGGTTTTCGACGTTCGTCGCAATGCCGCGTTCGGCGGCGTAATCGGCGATCCGGCGGCTGCCCTCCACGATCCGGGGCAGAACCTTCTCGAAATGGGCGATGCCGGCCTCCTCCTGAGGAATCGTGAACGGCACGACGTCGTGCCGCATCGAGCGGATGCCCATTCTCGCCAGCAAGTCGACATGGCTCTTCAAGCGCTCAACTTCGGCCTGGAAGTCCTCCTCCGAATCATGAGCGAAGTTGGCCGGCAGCGCGTAATTCGACAGCGCGAGCCCCAGCTGCTCGGCTTTGCGGCGCACCCGCTCCGCCAGCTCCTCGTCGTCGACGAGCGAATATCCGTAAGGCACGAGCTCGACATGCTCGCAGCGATGCTCCTTGGCCCATTCCAGCACGTCGAGGACGGTCATCTCCCCTCCGCGCAGCTTATCGACCAGACAGTACGTGCTCATTCCCAGCTTCATTTTCGATGCGCTCCTTTCCGGTGTCCGTTCGATTGATAACCTTTCAGGTTCCCATCTTCAGGGAGAAAACGGCTTTGTTCTCGCCGACGGCAGCGCCGTTGTCGTTCCGAATGACCCTGCCGCCGATCCGGTACATGCGCGCGATCGTATCCGCATTGCCGTAACCGATCTGCTCCAGTATGGAGGCGACGATCAGCGGCCACTCCTCCTCCGAGCCGTCGATGACCTTCAGCGCGAAGGCGAGCCGCTCCCGCTTCAGCGCGAAGCAGTAGACGCCTTTCGCTCCGCCCTTGGCCACGATGTTCGGGTCTGCCAGCAGATTCGGGCAGATCAGGTACGGCGCGGAAATCATGTTCGGATAGGCGTTCATCCGTTCCGCCACGCGGGTCGCAGCCGCCCGAAGCGCCGCATCCTCGATCAGGTCCGGGCAAGCGAGCTTCAGGAACGCCTGCGCCATATGGCGCAAGGGCATCCCGAAGACGGGCAGGCCGCAGCCGTCCGTGGCGAGACGGATTTCCCGCCCGGGGAGGCCGGCCAGCTCGGACAAGATCCGGACAATGCGGACCTGCACCGGATGATCCGGAGACGCGTACGATTCCAACGGCAATCCCATGCCGAGACAATAGGCGAGCAGGCCGAGATGCTTGCCGGAGCAGTTATGGTAGACCGCCCTTGCCGGTCCCCGGGCGGCGGCGATCTCGTCCCGCGCCGAGGCGTCGAGCGGATAGGTCGGCTTGCACGCGAACGCCTCTTCGCTCAGTCCGAGCTTGCGCATCATGCTCTCCAGCGCCTCGACATGGTAGGGCATCGCGCGATGGGACGCCATTAGAAGCGTCTGTTCCTCCGGCGTAAAACCGAACCGCTCCGCCATTCCCTCCAGGAAGAAGGGAAGCGCCTGGAACGGCTTGGCCGCCGATCTCATGAAGGTCGCCCATTCGGGGTCGCCCGCCGAGCAGCGGACGCTCCCGTTCGCATCCACTCCGGCGATGTGGCCGCAATGAAGGTTTTCCAGATACCCTCCGCGGTACTCCTTCAGCAGCGGCGCCGCTTGAACGCTGTCCTCGTAACCCGCAGTCGATGCGGGGAATTCCTCCGCTTGCATCATAAGCCTCCTTCGAAGTGAAGCGCGGCTCGAGGGGTCAGCCTTTGACCGCCCCTCCGACCAGCCCTTTAATAATATAGCGCTGCACGAACATATAGAGCAGCGTGATCGGCGCGGCCACCAGCGCGGAAGCCGCGAACAGCTGCGGCCAGTTCGCCGAATATTGCGTCTTGAAGAACATCAGCCCGATCGGCAGCGTCCGGCTGTCCGGCGACGACAGATAGACGAGCGGTCCGAAGAAGTCGTTCCAGGAATTAATCGCGATGACGATAATGCAGGTCGAGGTGACCGGCAGCGTCAACGGAATGACGATCTGCCAGAAGATCCGCACCGGCGAGCAGCCGTCGATCATCGCCGCCTCCTCGATCTCCAGCGGGACGGTCTTAAAGAACTGCAAGTACAGGAAGATCGGCAGCGCCATTCCCCCGGCAACCTGAATGACCGACAGACCCAGATGCGTATTCAGCAGCGACAGCTCCCGAAGCAGCAGGAAGGACTGGATCGTTCCGGCGAACCCGGGCAAAATCATGCCGAGCAGGAAATAGGAGAAAAACCAGTCCGACTTCCAGGCTTTGCCGTGCCGCAGCGCATACCCTGCCAGAATGGAGCAGACGAGCGTCGCGGACAAGGACATGGCGAGCACGGACACGCTGTTGGTAAAGTACAGAACCAGACGGCCGACCTCGATCGCCTTCGGATAGTTGCTCCAGTAGTACGTCTCCGGCAGAGCGAGCGGGTTCAGCGTGCCCGACGAATTCTGCAGCGATACGGTCGCCAGCACGAACAGCGGAATGAGAATGGCGGCCAGAAAGACCGCGACGATCGCATAGGATGAAATTCTGGCGACTCTCATTGCTTAACCTCCCATCTGCCGAGCACCCGGATAATCGAGACCGTCACGAGCATAATCAGAATGGACAGAACGATCGCCATCGCGGTTCCGTAGCCCGGCTGCGAGGTTTTGAACGCGAACTGGTAGATCAGCGTCCCGAACACCTGCGTCGAGTTCGCCGGTCCCCCCTGCGTCATGACCCAGATGTGCTCGAACTGCTTCATATTGCCGATAACCGACAGCACCATGTTGACCGTAATAGCGGGCACGAGCAGAGGCAGCGTAATTCGGAAAAACTTCTGCCGCGCGTTGGCGCCGTCGATGCTCGCCGATTCGTAGATGTCGGAGGGAATCCCTTGCAGACCGGCCATGTAGATCATCATCGAGTAGCCGGCGTACTGCCAAATAATGACGAACGAGATCGCATAGATAGCCGTATCCGTACGGCCCAGCCAGTCGATGCCGGCGAGCGTCTCCAGTCCGAGCGCTTCGAAAAACTTGGGAAGGAAGCCGACGAACGGAGAGTACATGTAGCTCCAGATGTAACCGATGACGACCGTATTCAGAATGGCGGGGTAAAAAATGATTGCGCGCATCCAGACGACGCCCCGCAGCTTCTGGTCGAGAAGGACGGCGAGAAAAATGGCGACGACGTGCTGGATGACGATGACGATGACGGACAGAATGAACATGTTGCGGAGCGCGGTCGTGAACAGCGGATCGGAGAAGACGTCGACGAAGTTTTTCAGGCCGATCCAGTTCGCGCTGAAGGAAATCCCTTTCCAGTCGGTAAAGCCGTAATACAGTCCGCTGATAATCGGGCCCGCGTAAAACAACGAATAGAGAAAAAAGGCGGGAGCCAGGAACAGAAGAAAGGTTTTCAGATTCAAAATTCTCATAGGTTCCTCCCGTGTGCACGATATAGGCCGGCGAAGAAGCAAAGACCCGGGCCGATTTCCCGGGTCGGAGCTTTCTGGCGCTGTTGCGTCGACGTCTTACTTGTAGTCCTTCTCTTGCGCCTTCTGCATTTCTTCCATCAGCTTCGCCAAGTCCGGCTTCTGCTTAAGCAGAATTTGCTGCAGCATCGGGAAGTACGCCGGCTCCATCGAAGGCGTCAGGCTCGGGAAGATCGTCGAGATGTTCGATTCGATGCTGCTAGTCAGCTCCGCCGCGATCGGATGATAGGTCGGGGACGTGCCGCCGACGACCGTAACCGCCGACTTCGTATCCTCGGACCACAGCTTGGCGTTCTCCGGATCGGCGATAAACTCCATGAACAGCTTGATTTCCTCTTGCCGCTTGCTCCAGGAAATGCCGGTGAAGATGTTGTCCGAGATCAGGTTGACGACGAGCGGCTCGCCTCCCTTATTGAGCGGGATCGGGAACGCGCCGACCTCGAATTCCTTGAACTCCTCGGTGAACTCGTCCAGCGCCCAGCTTCCCATCGGGTACATGGCGGCTTTGCCTTCCTTGAACACCTGCACGACTTGCGCGTTGCCCAATCCGACCGAGTTTTCGAGGAAATATCCTTTGTCCACCAGTTCGCTCAAAGGGCCGAAGAAATCCGCGAATTCCGGATCGGTCCACTTCTTCTCCCCGGAGGCCAGCTTGTCGAACACGAGAGGGTCCTTGTGCTGGTAAGCGCCGAATTGGCCGCTGGACATAAACTGGGTCGCCCAGGCGTCCTTGCCCCCGGTGACGAACGGCGAAAGTCCGCTCGCCTTGATCTTCTCGCTGACGTCGAGCAGCTCTTCCCAAGACGTCGGAACCTCGAGTCCGAGATCCCGGAACACGTCGCGATTATAGAAGATGACAACGGCATAATAGTTGTAAGGAACGCCGTAGGTCTTGCCGTCCACCGTGCCCAGTTGAACGGCCGATTCGAGGTAGTTGCCCTTCCAGGCTTCATTCGACATATCCATCAGCACGTCTTGGTCCACGTATTCCCTCATCTGGTTCGGGAACATCCAGACGATGTCCATATCCGCTTTGGACACGACCCGCGTCCGAATGACTTCGCGATATTGGTCGGCGATTTGATCCGGCTCAACCGTAATGTAAGGATAGGTTTCTTCGAATTTGTCGATGACCTTCTGGCTAAGCGGGTTCCAGCTCGATATTTTCAGAGTGACGGGCTCCTTGTCGGCGGCCGTTGCGGACGGGCTTGCGCCTGCGCTTCCGGATGACGACGGCTCGGGGCTGGCGCTGTTCCCGCCGCCGCACGCGGAGACGACAAGAGCGACAGCCAGCATGAGGAACAGTATGGCGGATACGCGAGAATGCTTCATTCAAAAACCCTCCCTTTAGTATATAAAAACGGTTACAAGGTTCATTATAGGAGCGGCCCGAACCGCTCGCTATGAACCTTTTATGAGATATTCCGGCTCTGTTTTGCCTATTTTCGCCTGCGCCGGACGTCAGCCGACAAAAAAATGTACGATTATTATGAAATCGTACATCTTTTTGATCTGCCGATTATGAGCCGTTCCGATAATCGAGCGGAGATACCCCGACATATTCCTTGAACAGCTTGCTGAAATAATGGGAATGCGTATAGCCGACCCTCTCCGCCACCTCGTACACTCTCAGATTCGTCTGCCGCAGCAGCTCTTTGGCCAGCTCCATTTTTTTACGAATGACGTAGTCGCTGAAATGGATTCCCGTCTCCTTCAGGAAAATCCGGCTGAGATGGGCGGCGCTGACATGGGCGACCTCGGCGCAGGCCGCCAGGGACACGTCCTCGCAGAAGTGCCGGTCGACATATTCCATCGTCATGCGAACCGCTTGTCCGACCGGGCCTTCCGCTTCCCCGAACTCGCGCAGCAGCTCCGCGTACGCTGCCCTCAGCTGGGAAATATCATGCGCGAGCCCGCCTCCGGAGAAGGCGAGAGAAACATTGAGCAGTTTGGCCAGGTTCTTCTTCAGCTCGGCCAAGTATTCCGCCCACGCCCGCGGTTCGTCCCTGGCCTGCGCCGGAGCCAGCCACAGCAGCTCGTTCGGGCCGTCTTCCGCAACCGGACCGCCCCAGTCATGCGACACGTACTTCTCGATAAAATACTTCGCGGCGGCGTAGCGAGAGCTGTCCCCATGCCGCTTGTCCTCCTTGCCGGCAGACGCTGCGGACAAGCGAATGCCGACGAGCCGGACGCCCTCCGACAGCTCCGGCAGGCCCATCTCGCCGTACTGCCGAACGAGCCGATCCTCATCCTCCTCGGCCGCCCCCGTAAGCAGAGCCTTCAGAAACTCGTTTTTCTCCTTCTCCGTCGAGCCGGCCGCTTCCGGCGCAGGCGTCCTCGTCCGATCCAGATTGTCCAGCACCTTCTCCAGCATCGCGACGATCTCTTCCTGCGCCATCGTCGGCTTGTGCAGGTAATCGGTCACGCCCAGCCGCAAGGCTTCCTGCACATACGGGAAGTCGTCGTAGCTGCTGATGACGATCACCTGAATCGAGCCGTAGCGCTCCTTGATCCTCTTCGTCAGCTCGATGCCGTCCATGACCGGCATGCGGATATCCGTCATGACGATATGAATGTCCTGCTCCTCGATCAGTCTGAGCGCTTCCTCCCCGTTGGACGCCTCCGCCTTCCACACGACGCCGTAGCTCTCCCAGTCGACCAGATGCCGCAGGCCGATCCGGACGATCGGTTCGTCCTCAACGACCAGCATGTGCCACATCGCCATTCTCCTCCCCCGGCTGATAAGGAAGCCGCAAGATCGCCCTCGTTCCCGCATCGGGCTCGCTTTCGAGCGTTAATCCGTAGGACCGTCCGTATCTGAGCCGGATGCGCTCCCTGACGTTCCGCACCCCGATGCTCTCTTCTCCGTCGACGGTCGAGTCGTTCAGTTCGTTCACCTTGTCGGCGCTCATTCCTTTGCCGTCATCCGAGACGACGATCTGCAGCAGCCGTCCCTCCTCGACGACCCCCGCCGACACCTCGATGCGAAGCTGCCCCTCCATGCTTCGCGGACCGTGGAAGATCGCGTTCTCCAGCAGCGGCTGCAGCAGCATGACCGGGACCTGCGCCGATAGCGCAGCCTCCGAGACGTTCCACCGGACGGAGAAGCGGTTCGTGTAGCGCAGCTCCATCAGCAGCGTATACTCCTTGAGCAGCTCGACTTCGTCCCGCATAGAGACGAGATCCTTAACCATCTTCATGTTGGAGTGCAGCAGCCTGCTCAGAGACTGCAGCAGCCGGGCGATATGGTCGGACCGCTGGATCAGCGCGAGCATGCGGATCGAGTTGATCGTATTGTACAGAAAATGGGGGTTGATTCGCGCCCGGAGCGCGTACAGCTCGGCCTTTCTTTTCTGTTTCTCCGACTCCTCGATCGAATTGACCAGCTCGTCCAGATGCGTCACCATCCGGTTGTAACGGGACTGCAGCTGGCCGATCTCGTCTTTTCTCTCGTAAGGGAGAGATACGATCGACTCGAATTTGCCCATCTCCACCTTGCTCATCGAACGGATCAAGCTGCGAATCGGCTTGGACAAGCCTTTGGCCAGAAGCCAGGACAGGCCCGCCGCTCCGACGAAGACGAACAATACGACGAGAATCGTCAAATTTTTGATCGCGGCGCTCTCCTGCAGAAGCTCCTCCCGGTCGACCAGCAGATAGATGGTCCAGCCCGTATAGTCGTTGAACTTCGCGACGCCGTTCCAGGAGCGGCGTTCGCCGTCCACCATCGTCTGCAGGCGCAGGTCGCTCACCGATTCGGAAACCGTCCTGCTTACGCTGCGGGTCCCCGCGTACTTGGAGATGCCGCCGCTCGTTCCCGGGCTCCGCTCCGGCGAATTCAAGGACTCGAGCAGCCTCTCCGTAATTTCCGGGTCCGAGGAATAGACGTAGCCGTCGGAAGCGGCCACGGTAACGTGAACGTTCTTGAAGCTGAGAGAACGAACCGTCTTCTGGATGAACGACGGCTTGATGTCGACGGCCACGACGGCGGCCGGCCGGAAGCTCCGGTCGATCAGCTGCCGCGCGATGGTGATCGTCTTGAACGGCTCCCCGTTGAACTGGGCCTCGTCCCGAAGGCCGGAGATGACCAGTCCGCCGTTCCTCTCGATCGCCTGCTTGTACCACGTCTCCTCGTACGGGTCGTAATCCAGGTTGATCGACTTGTCCCCGCTTGTCCGGTAGCCGTAAATGCTGCCGTTCGTGCCGTAGAACAGCATCCCTTCGATCATCGAGTTGACCGAGGGATACGTGGTGATCAGCTGAATGAGTCGCTGTTGATTGGATAGTTCTCTGAACCCCCATTGCTCTCTGGGAGAATAAGGCGAGGCGATAATCTCGAAGATTTCCTCCGTGGAATAAGGAAGCATGCTGTAGCGGTCGAAATCCTCGACCTGCTTCACCA
The DNA here is from genome assembly GCF_042654645.1 of Cohnella hongkongensis. NCBI lineage: Bacteria > Bacillati > Bacillota > Bacilli > Caryophanales > Paenibacillaceae > Cohnella > Cohnella hongkongensis. The sequence goes on from NZ_JBHSEP010000015.1 coordinate 144,530, forward strand.
GCGTATTGTTAAACTGTCCGATAATGACCCGCAAATCCTCGTTAACCCTTTTTTCGAGAGATTCCACCGACTGCCGATACGCGATCAACCCCACGCTGGCCGTGGGGATGACGCATAGCATATAGATCGCGCACAGAAGCTTCGTCTGGTAGCTCAGACCGTTCCACCATCTCATCAGCATCCGCAGCCCACCTCCATCGTGTCTTCTAGGACTAGTTTAACTGTCAGAAGACGAATGCGACAGATCAGGCGCTAACTTTTTTGCGGACAACATAAACCTGACTTTTCTAGATGCTCCAATGCTGCCAATAACCTGACTTCTCTAGATGCTCCAATGCTGCCAATCCTGCTGCCGCTGCTCGTGGCTCGCCAGCCAATCGAGCGTGGACTGGTAAAGCTCGTTCTTATGCGCGCCCTGCGAATACGTATGGTCCGCCTGGAACAGAATGTTCTTGTCGCAGCGTCCTTCCCCGCGCAGCCAGAACGTCTTCTCCAGCAGGAAGCTGTAGTCGACCGGAATAACGTCGTCCGACGTGCCGTGCGCGATGAAGACGTCGCCGTGGAACTTCGACGCCTCCTGGAACGGCTGATGCTGCTGAAGCGATTCGAAGAACTCGGCCTTCAGCTTATAGCCGAGGTAATCCGCCTGCCCCTTCTTGATCGTCTCGTCGTACGCGGAACGCCCTACGATCTTCACGATATCGTTAAACGGATAGGCGACCGGCGACCACAGCGCCAGCGACTTCACGCGGCGATCCTTCGTGCCCGTCAGCAGAGCGACAGCGCCTCCGAGACTATGTCCGAGCAGCGTCACTCTGAGCGGATCCACGCAGTCGAGGCTTAGCCCGTAATCGAGCACGGAGCGCGTCTGCGCGATCATCGAATCGAGTCCGTGCTCGCCGTACACGCCTTCGCTCTCCCCGCACCCGGCGAAGTCGAAGCGAATGACAAGAAAGCCTCTCTTCGCAAGCAGCCGTGCCGCCAGCAGGAACAGCCGGTCTACGCCGACCCGGCTGCCAATGAAGCCGTGGCAGATGACGACGAGCGGCATTTTCTTCTCCGGGCAAGCTCCGTCCCGGTCCGGATAATGGATCGCAGCCGTTAAGGCGAGATTGTCGTGGTAGATCGTAATCGGCTTTTGCATGATGCGCCAACTCCATTTCCATATATCCCGATTAAAATAGTATGAATTAAAGTTAACATCTCCCGATCCTTCTGTCAACCCTCCGGAATCATCCTCTTCAACTCAGGCTAAGCCGTTGTCGTATGCGATCGCGGTGTGTGATCGACGGTGTGCGACCGACGGTGTGCGACTGACGGTGTTCGATCGACGGTGTGCGATCGACGGTATGCGATCAATGGCGTGTATCCTGCCGGCAACGTCTAACGGTTGCAGTGGCGCTTAATCGATCGTTTTCCCGAAAAAGGAAAAGCTAACGGTTGCCACCGCGCTTATTTTGGGAGTATCGAGCGAAACGGCGCGTTTTCAGCTGAAATAGCCGCTGCTGCAACCGTTACAATTTCTATATTGCGAAAATGGCACGATTAGCGGCGCTGGCAACCGTTAGGTTAGCGGGGTTGGCGGGGTTGGCGGGGTTGGCGGGGTTGGCGGGGTTGGCGGGGTTGGCGGGGTTGGCCTGGACTGGCGTAGGTTGGATCGAGTTGACGCAAGTTGGCGTGGGGTGACGCGAGTCTGGCCTTTGTTCGCAACGACCGTCAGGGACTCCGCCGGAGGCTCCTATTGCCATCGCCTCTTGGTTTTCGTAAGTCTCCGAGCAGGTCGGTCCCTCCCATGTTGTCAGGTTACGCCGTTGTCGTATGCGATCGGTGGTATGCGATCGGTGGGCGCATCCTGCCCAACGTCTAACGGTTGCAGTGGCGCTTAATCGATCGTTTTCCCGAAAAAGAAAAAGCTAACGGTTGCCACCGCGCTTATTTTGGGAGTATCGAGCGAAACGGCACGTTTTCGGCTGAAATAGCCGCTGCTGCAACCGTTACAAACTCCGTACTGCGAAAACGGCACGATTAGCCGCGCTGGCAACCGTTACGTTAGCGGGGTGGCGTGTGTTGGCACGGGTAGGAGTGTGATGGCGGGGTTGGCGTGTGTTGGCACGGGTGGGAGTGTGTTGGCGGGGGTTGGAGAGGGCTGGAGTAGGTTGGTGAATTGGCATAGGTTAGCATGGGTTGATGGCTGTCGTGGACTTGTAAGTTGGCATAGGTTAGCGCGGCTTGGGGGGGCTGAAGTGGGCTAATGAATTGGCATAGGTTGGAGTTGTCAAGAAAAGTGCAGTTTGAAAACACACTCATGAAGAAATCCTGTTGCTAGGCTGCTTGTGACAGCATTCTTTCACGATAAATCGATGGGGGCCAGCCCCCTGGATTCGTGGTGTAGAT
>NZ_JBHSEP010000016.1:0-138131 GCF_042654645.1 Cohnella hongkongensis
TTAAGCCGTTTCCTCCTCCAAAATTGCCAGTAAAATTTGGATTTTCTTTATTTTCGACAATACCCTCGCAACCTTACTCACACATGGCTTTAACGATTCATTTTTGATTCAGGTGCGTGGAGCCTGAAGCCGCCCCCGTTGCGCGGAGGTCATCGCTTAATCGGAGGCCGAAAGAAAATAACCTGCCGCAATCGGCAGGTTCAATAGTTGTTTATATTGAAAAAGGGGGTCGTCTATAGAATAGACGATAAATTTTAAGCTCGCGTGTACAACAGATTACAGTTTGATTACAAAAAAGTAAGCGCTGCCTTGCAGCGGACTTCGGACGTTAGTCTCTCTAGCCTGTCGATCCGAGTTCACCCAACATTGTCGGGTTAGGTGAACATGAGCGACTGCCGTTCCACTCCACGGATCGGGTCTCGTCAAGGCACTTTTTTGGCCTCCGCTCCACGGCTCGAGTCTCGTCAAGGAACTTTGTTGGCCTTCGCTCCACGACTCGAGTCTCATCAAGGAACTTTGTTGGCCTTCGCTCCACGGATCGGGTCTCGTCAAGGCACTTTTTGACCTCCGCTCCACGGCTCGGGTCTCGTCAAGCACTTTGTTGGCCTCCGCTCCACGGATCGGGTCTCGTCAAGGCACTTTTTTGGCCTCCGCTCCACGGCTCGGGTCTCGTCAAGGCACTTTTTTGGCCTCCGCTCCACGGCTCGGGTCTCGTCAAGGCACTTTTTTGGCCTCCGCTCCACGGATCGGGTCTCATCAAGGCACTATTTTGGCCTTCGCTCCACGGATCGAGTCTCGTCAAAGCACTTTGTTGGCCTCCGCTCCACGGCTCGGGTTCACTCCACTAAAGCACAATCTATTGCCTGGGCCATGGAGCGACAAGCTTTAACCCGACAGCATCAGCTTACCCCCTGCCGCCGGACGGATGCCGGCGGCCGTTCCCGGCGCCTGCGGCCGGTCTCGCGCCCAGCTCGCCTCCGAACTCCTCGCTCTGCGCCGCCAGAGCCATCGCCTCCCTGCGCTCGGGCATCAGCCCTTCCCGCATCAGCCATTGCGTCGTCTGCTCCTTGCGCGATTGCCTCATGTCGTTCCCCGCCTTTAACAGAAGGTTTGACATGTAGTATGGCCCAATCGCCGCCTGGACAAACGGTCAGCGGCTTTCCAGAATGAGCGTCACCGGGCCGTCGTTCACGAGCGATACATCCATCATCGCCCCAAACCGCCCCGTCTCGACGCGCAAGCCCCGCGCCCCCAGCAGCTCGTTGAATTTGTCGTACAGCGCTTCGGCCTGCTCGGGCCGGGCTGCGCCCATGAAGTTCGGCCTTCTGCCCTTGCGGCAGTCGCCGTACAGCGTGAACTGAGATACGGAGAGCACCTCGCCGCCCACGTCCTCGACCGACAGGTTCATTTTCCCGGCCTCGTCCTCGAAAATTCTCAGTCCGGCCAGCTTGTCCGCCATCCAGGCCAAATCCTGCTCCGTGTCCTCCTGCCCGACTCCGACAAGCAGCAGCAGCCCTTTTCCTATGGCGCCAACGGCCTCCCCCTGAACGGTGACCTTGGCTTCGGATACCCGCTGCAGCACGACCTTCATTCCGGTTTCCTCCATCTCTTGCCTCGGGTCTCTATTGCATCATCCGCTGTACGGAAAAAATGTCCTTCACCCGTTTGATCTTGTCCACGACCGACTGCAGATGCTCCTTGTTGCGAATCAGAATCGTCATATGCATAATCGCCAATTTATTTTTGTCCGATCGGCCGGACACGGCGGCGATATTCGTCTTGCTCTCGGATACGGCCTGAAGCACCTCGTTCAGCAACCCCCGACGGTCGTGTCCGAGTATCTCGATCTCCACGCTGTAGTTGGCGTCGACCGAATCTTCCCATTCGACCTCGATGACCCGAGCCGTCTCCTCCCCGTCCTCGCCCGTCGGGATGTTCGGACAGTCGGTCCGGTGAACCGATACGCCCCGTCCTCTCGTAATATAGCCGATAATGTCGTCTCCCGGCACCGGATTGCAGCAGCGCGCGAACCGAACGAGCAGATTGTCCACGCCTTTGACGCTGACGCCGTGGGAGCCCCGTTTTTTCTCCGTGGCCGAGGAAGCCGCCTTCATCTCCTTGACTTCCGCCGTGAGCTGAATTTGCTGGGCCTCCTCCGCTTCCTTGCGCAGCTTCTCGGTCAGCTTCGTGCAGATCTGCGCCGCCGTAATGCCGCCGAAGCCAATCGCGGACAGCATATCCTCGACGTCGTTAAACGTAAACTTCTTCGCCGCATCCAGCAGCTTCTCGTCCGATGTCCATTCGTGCGGCTCCAGGCCGAGCCGCTTCAGCTCGCGGTCGAGCAGCTCCCGCCCTTTTTCGACGCTTTCCTCGCGTTTCTCCTTCTTGAACCACTGGCGGATTTTGCTTCTCGTATGGGACGATTGCGCGATTTTGAGCCAGTCCTGGCTCGGTCCGTAGGAATGCTTGGAGGTCAGAATCTCGACGATGTCTCCGGTTCTCAGCTTATGATCCAGCGGGACGATTCGGCCGTTAACCTTGGCTCCGATCGTCCGGTTGCCTACCTCGGTATGGACCCGGTACGCGAAGTCCAGCGGCACGGAGCCGGCCGGCAGCTCGAACACTTCGCCCTTCGGCGTAAACACGAACACGAGATCGGTGAAAAAGTCCATTTTCAGCGATTCCATGAACTCCGCCGCATCCCGCGTGTCCTGCTGCAGCTCGATAATCTCGCGGAAGAAGTTCATTTTTTCCCCGAAGCTGCCCGGAACGACGCCCGCCGCATTCCCGTCCTTGTACGCCCAGTGAGCGGCGATCCCGAATTCGCTTGTGCGGTGCATCTCCCAAGTGCGAATTTGCACCTCCGTCGGCTCGCCCGTCGAGCCTACAATCGTCGTGTGCAGCGACTGATACATGTTCGCCTTCGGCATGGCGATATAGTCTTTGAACCGGCCGGGCATCGGCTTCCACAGCGTATGAATGATTCCGAGCGTGGCATAGCAATCTTTCACGTTGTCGACGAGAATCCGAATCGCCAGCAAATCGTAGATTTCATTAAACTGCTTGTTGCGCGAGATCATTTTCTTATAGACGCTGTAAATATGCTTCGGACGCCCCGAAATATCGCCCTGAATGCCCATCTCTTCCAGCTTCTCGCGAATTTTGTCGATGAGCTCCGAAATATACTGCTCCCGCTCCGTACGCTTCATTTTCATCAGATGGGCGATGCGGTAATATTGCTGCGGGTTGAGAAAGCGAAGCGCGATATCCTCCATCTCCCACTTGATGGCGCTGATCCCCAGCCGGTGGGCGATCGGGCAAAAAATGTCCAGCGTCTCCTGCGCGATGCGCCGCTGGCTCTCCTCCGATTGAAACTTGAGCGTTCTCATATTGTGAAGGCGGTCGGCCAGCTTGATCAAAATGACGCGAATATCGTTGGCCATCGCTACGAACATTTTGCGGTAATTTTCGTTCTGCTGCTCCTCCTTGGACCGGAACTGAATTCGCTCCAGCTTGGTCAAGCCGTCGACCAGTCCGGCCAGCGTCTCCCCGAACCGTTCGCGCAAGTCGTCCAGCGTCACCTTCGTATCCTCGACGACGTCGTGAAGCAAAGCCGCCATCACCGTAATGACGTCCATCTGCATCCCCATGCAGATTTCGGCGACGGCCACCGGATGCAGAATATAAGGCTCGCCGGATTTGCGAACTTGACCGCGGTGCGCTTCCTCGGCAAATTCGTACGCATCCCGGATTTTTTGCAGATCTTGCTCTTTCATATAAGTAGATGCTTTCTCGAGAAGCAGCTCCATGCCCATGCCGAATTCCTTTCCGCCGGCGCCTTACGCCGATGTTTTCCCCAGAAGTATTGCTATCATTATGCCTCTTCGCGACAGGAAACGTCAACCTTGGCCGAGAGACTTAAGTCCCAGATTCGCTCGCCCGAATCGGCGGCGCCAAGCGCCAAAAAGGCACTCCCGACCGGCCAAGCCGCCGAGGAGTGCCTTCGTGTCCGCATAAAAAGCGGATTAATACGTCACGAGCGCAGCGACGTCCAGCCCGTTCAGCTTGTCGCGGCCGTTCAGATAGCTCAGCTCGATCAGAAACGCCGCCCCTACGATCTCGCCGCCGAGCCGGTTGATCAGCTCGATCGACGTAGAGATCGTGCCGCCCGTAGCCAACAGGTCATCGGCGATCAGCACCTTCTGGCCCGGCTTAATCGCGTCGCTGTGAATGGCGAGACGGTCTTTGCCGTACTCCAGATCGTAAGCGGCCTCCACCGTCTCTCCGGGAAGCTTGCCGCTCTTGCGGATCGGCACGAAGCCAATGCCGAGCGCGAGCGCGAGCGGAGCGCCGATGACGAAGCCGCGCGCCTCTGGACCCGCGATCAGGTCGATTTGCTTGTCTTTTACGAGCTCTCTAAGCGCGTCGATGGCGGCGCGATACGCCTGACCGTCCTTCAGCAGCGTCGTAATATCCTTAAACCGGATGCCCGGCTGCGGAAAATCGGGAATGACGCGGATGTAATCTTTGAAATTCACGGATATCAGGCTCCTTTATCGGCATGAAACGTATTCGTTCGAGTTCACGAGTAGCATTATACACTTTTTGGTCGGCCTTTGGCTAGCGGGAAGCTCTCTGCGCCGATTCCCCTTCTTCCCCCGTCACCCGGCGGCGGAATGACAGGCAACCATCCAGCTCCGCAGCTCCTCCGCCGTCATTTCCTGCAGACTCCGCACGGCCGCTTGCTCCTTCGCCTTGCGGTAGCGCGCCGATTCCCCCAGCTCCTTGCGCGGGGGGTTGGCGACGACTTTGCGCGACACCCCGTCGGCGGCGATAAAGCCCAGCTCGATAAACACCTCGTGCATCATGCGGACGGTCGCGAGCGGCCAAGACGTCGCCAGCGCCGTCTCCCGCAGGAAGCCGTCCGGGCTGTCCAGCCAGCTGCCCTTCTTGAGGCACAGCTTATACACCTCCGCAAAATGCGCCCGTTCGGGAAAGAGACGTCCCCGGCCGTTCGCAGTCTCCGGCGCCGCCGGCTGGCTGCCGTCCGGCAGCACCGTCACCTTCTCCAGCCCCCGCTCCGGCAGCAGCAAGCGCTTAAGCGTGCCGATCTCGGGCTCGCCCCCGGGCAGCCCCAGCAGAACGAGATGGCGGAAGCCGGACGCCGGCAGCCCCTCGTTCCCGTCTTCGGCCGCCGCGGCGGCCTCCGTATCGCCCGGCGTCTCGTACAAGCCGAACGGCACCCCCGCCTCCCCGAAGCGGGCGACGGCTTCACGGAAGACGGCCTTGGAGGCGCACACGACGGCGAGTGCTTCGGCCTCCGCGCCGATCAGACGCTCCAGAGCCGTCCACAGATTGCGCTCCCCGCGCCGATCGTTCACGAGCAGATGGTCCGACCGGTAGTCCTGCACGACCATCTGCGTCTTCCGGTTTCCGTTCCACTCGTTAACGGTCAGCTCGCCCAGCAGATCGACGCTCATGCCCCCAACCAGCTTCTCCCGTTCCGGTCCCATGCCGAAACCCACCGCTTCGAGAGTGCGGCCCGCCTGCTCGACCGTTAATCTTAAATGCTTGTCTTCCTTGCCCATCGTCCGGCATTCCTTGATAACGACGTCCTGCAGGACGACGCGCGGCGTCGGATTCCCGCTGCCGAACGGCTCCAGCGCCGCCAGCTGCTCGACGGCTCGCAGCGTGACGTCCTCCAGCGAGACGCACAGGTCGACGCGGCGCTTCGGCTGCCAATCCTCGTCCGTCAGCCATAACCCGGCAAGCCGGTCGAGGCGGTCGCCCAGCTCCGCCGCGCGGTCCGCGCGCAAGGTCATCCCCGCCGCCGCCGGATGCCCGCCGTAATGCTCGAGCAGGTCGGCGCATTCCACAAGCGCGGCGTACAGGTCGAATCCGTCGATAGAGCGCGCCGAGCCTTTGCACAGCCCCGACTCCTCATCAACGGCAAGAACGACGGCCGGACGGTAGTGGCGTTCGACGAGCCTGGACGCGACCAAACCCGCGATGCCGGCGTTCCAGCCCGCCTTCGCGAGAACGATCGCCCGTCTCGGCCGATCCCCGTCCGCCTTCCGCTGCGCAAGCCACATCTCCTCCGCTTCCGCTGCCGTCCGCTCGACAAGCTGCTGCCGCTCCGCGTTTAACCGATCCAGCTCCTGCGCGCTAGTCTCCGCCTCGGCTTCGTCGGACGCCGCCAGAAGCCGGACCGCGATGTCGGCATGCTCCAGTCTGCCTCCGGCGTTCAGCCTCGGAGCCAGGGAGAAGCCGACCCGGCCGGCGGAGATCTCCTCGACCGGAATGCCTGCGACCCGGGCCAGCGCCCGAATGCCCTGCGGCGGCGCTTCCCGCAGCCGGGCCAGCCCGAGCCGGGCGATGATCCGATTCTCGCCCGTGAGCGGCATCAGATCCGCGATCGTTCCGATCGCCGCCAAGTCGGCGTATTCGAGCACCGGACGTCCGAGCATCGCATGCGCCAGCTTGAACACGACGCCTGCGCCGCACAGCCCCTTAAACGGATAAGGACAATCCTTCTGCTTCGGGTTGACGAGCGCAATCGCGGCGGCCGGAAGCTGCTCGGGCGGTTCGTGGTGGTCGGTGACAACGACGTCGATGCCAAGGCTTGCGGCATAGGCGATCTGTTCGACCGCGCTGATGCCGTTATCCACCGTGATCAGCAGTCGAACTCCCGCAGCGGCGGCCAGGTCGAGCGCGGCGTTATTCAGCCCGTAGCCTTCGCGGCTTCTATGAGGTATGTACGTGTCGAAGCTGGCGCCAAGCTCGGTCAGCAGCCGGATCATCAGCGCGGTCGACGTGACGCCGTCGGCGTCGTAGTCGCCGTAGACGCGAATTCGCTCCCCGTCCCGCACCGCGCGCCGGATGCGGTCCGCCGCCTCCGCCATTCCCTTCATTCCGAACGGATCCAGCAGCCCTTCAGCCGACGGAGCCAGAAAGGCGCGGACTTCTGCGAGCGATTCCGGCCCCCTTGAGGCGAGCACGCCCGCCGCGAGCGGACCGACGCCCAGCTCGGCGATCAGCTCCTTCTCCCGATCCGCCGAGCGTTCCGGCAGATCCCACCTGTATTTCGATTTGATCATGGCGACTGTGTTCCTCCGGTTCGGCCCTTATGACGAGAACGATCCGCCGCCTAACCGGCGGCGGATCTCGAAGGGCGTATTATTGCAGTATTATTGCAGCACTGAGGGCATCTGTTCCTCTTGATGATTCGATTTGTACGGATAACCCGGATCGTAGGGCTGAACTTTGACGTTCACGTCCATCACGTGCAGAAACCGCTTGGTCAGCATGCGTCGAACCCGATTCGCCACATCCTGGCCCTCGAAGACGCTAATACGGGGATTGACGCGAATCGCGACGTCCAGCACGATGTAATGTCCGCGCTCCCTCGCCTTTACCTCGTCCACGGCGACGACGCCGTCGACTCTCTGCACCGCTTCGAGCATCGTCTGGGTGCCGGAATCGTCGATCGAACAGCGGGCCGAGGCGCGGACGACGCCCGCGGTCAGCCGATAGCCCATCCGAATGACGAAAACCGAGATGACGAGTCCCGCGGCCGGATCGAGCACGTACAGGAACGGCATGTTGTACCAGGAGCCGAGGACGGCGCCCCCTGTCCCGACAAGCGCGGTAAGCGAAGCGAAAATATCGGAGCGGTTGTCTCCGGCCCGGTCGCCGCGTATGCCGCAGCGGCTGTCGCAGCGGCGCTTGTAGCGGACGATGGCCTCCCTGGCGCCGATGCCGACCGCGATGACGACGACGGCCCCGACTCCGGGAGCCTCTTCGGGGCCGCTGGCGACCGCCCGGATCGAGGAGACGCCCATCTCCAGCCCGGCGACAAGCAGCATGGCCGACAGGACGATCGCCGCAATCGATTCCGGGTTCGGGGACGAGACGGTCGGATTGGGCTCGAGCCTCGCCTTGCGCAGCCCCAAATAAGTGGTGAACGTGCCGGCGCAATCGGCCGCGGAATGGCAGGCGTCGGCCAGCAGCGCCTTGCTTCCCGTCAACCAGCCGACCGAGCCCTTCACGATAAAGAGGCCGAGCAGCCCCCATACGGAAACGAGGGTGCCTTTTTCCGCAGAAAGAGAACGTTGAACCGCAGCCACAAGAGCTCCCCCTTTTCTGATGTCTACGGCGTGCTTTGCGGTTTGACGGCGACCTTCTTCAACGGTTGCTTCTTCTTAAAGTAGAGCCAGACCTGGCTGGCGATGAAGATCGAAGAGTATGCGCCGCTCGCCAGACCGATAATGATGGCCAGAGAGAACAGCTTGATCGACTGCCCGCCGAAGATGAACAGGCAGACGGCCGCGATCAGCACCGTAATAACCGTATTGATCGAACGCGCCAGCGTTTGCCAGATGCTGTCGTTAACCAGCTTGTCCAGATCCGCATGGCTTTTGATCTTCGCGAAACGAAGATTTTCCCGAATTCGGTCGAAGATGACGACCGTATCGTTGATCGAGTAGCCGATGATGGTCAGCACGGCCAGAATGAACGGCAGATTAACCTCCAAACGGAAAATCGAAAAGACGCAGATGACGAATAGGGCATCGTAAACCGTCGATACGATCGCGCCGATCGAGAAGCGCCATTCAAAACGGATGACGATGTAAAGCATAATGCCGAGGCTCGCGACAGCCATCCCGATCAGAGCGTTTCTCTCCTGCTCCTTCGCGATATCCACGTCGACGATATTGATCTCGAACGAGGCCTCCTGATCCAGTTGGGCCAGGAAGTTCTCTTTGAACTGCTTCTCCTGATCTTCGTTAAGCGCCGTCTTAAAGCGGATCGATTCCCGGTTTTCCCCGGATGCCAGCGTATAGCTCCCCAAATTCTGATCGTCCAGGAACGTTTTGACCTGCGCATCCTCCAGCTTCTTGCTCGTCGAGACGTCCACGGACGTGCCGGAGCTGAAATCGATTCCGTAATTCAGACCGAACACGCCTAGCGCGACCAATCCGATCAGCATAACGGCGGCGGAGGAGATCATAAAAATGCGGCTGGATTTGACAAAGTCGAATTTTCGTTCAGAGCGCACTTATTTCACTCTCCTTCACATTGTAATACTTCGGTTTTGTGAAATAAGAGCTCTTCACGAGCAGATTAAGCAGATAGCGAGGCAGGAAGACGTTCGTCAAAATGTTGACGGCAATGCTCCACAGGAATACGACCGCGAAGCTTTTTACGATGCCATGCCCCATAAACAAAAGCACGAAGCCGGCGATAGCCGACGTCAGATGCGCGTCGATAATCGTCCGGAAGCTGTTCTTGGCTCCGGCGCGAAGAGAAGAGGCGATCGACTTGCCGCTGCGCAGCTCCTCCATAATTCGTTCGGCCGTAATGATGTTGGCGTCTACGGCGATCCCGACTCCGAGCACGAACGCCGCGATCCCGGGGAGCGTCAACGTCGCGTTCATGAGATAGAGAACGCCGAGCAGCACCCAGACGAACACGACCAGACAGAGACTTCCGACGAAGCCCGGAAGCCGGTAGACGACCACCATAAATACGAGAATCAGCACCGAAGCCAGAATGCCGGCGAACAGCGTGTCCTCCAGCGCCTTCTGACCGAGCGTCGCCCCGACGCTCTGGGTATATTTCTCGGTCAGCTTAAGCGGCAGCGCGCCCAGGTTGATAATATCGGCCAGCTCCTGCGCCTCCTGACGGGAGTCTTGCCCGGTAATGACGGCCGTTCCGTCGGTCAGCGGCTGCCGCACTTCAGGGTCCGACTGAAGCACATCGTCCAGGAAAATCGCCAATTTCTGGTTTACGAGCCTAGTCGACACGTCGGCCAGCTTCTGCTTCTCCTTCACCTCGATCCGGACCATGTAGCTGTTAAGCTCGCCCAGCTCGACCTTGGCGGCGCCTTCCTTGAAGTCGGAGCCGTACAGCTCCACCTTGCAGAAGGAGCCGTCCGCGCAGCCGTCCGCGCTGCGGAACTGCAGTTCCGCCGGACGCTTCATCAGATCGCGAATTTTCTGGATCGCTTCGTCCCTTTCTTTGGCCGTTTCGCCGGTTGAGACGGCGATCTTCAGACGAATGCGGTTTTTGCCTTCGGTCGTGACTTCCGGCTCGGCTACGCCGCTTCTGTTCGCCCGTTCCTCGAGGCTGAGCGCCGTCCGGGTCAGCGATTCCTTCGTGACCGTGCCGCCTTCCGTGAGCGGATGGGCCTCATACAGAATTTCGACCCCGCCTTTCAGGTCAAGCCCAAGCTTCGTACCGTTCAGCAGCCCCGGAGTGAAAATTCCCATCACTGCAAAGCCGACGAGAACGACAAGCACGAAAGCGACTATACGTTTCATCTCTGTTTGCGGTCCCCTTTCCATTCTCAATGTTCCTATTATACCTACGCGATCAAAAAGAAGTCAAAAACGAGGGACGATCCGGTCCGGGCATCGCGAGAATGCCGGCAGAATCGTCCCTTCCGTTATTTGCGAAATTCGCCTCTATACATATTAAGCGTAATGAAGTTCATGAATTGGGTGACCTTTAAGGATAGAATGTCGTTAACGATCTCGTAAAGCGGCGGAACCCCTTTCTTGTGGTACTTGTCGCTGACGCATTCCCACACGTCTTCCCCGGTCACCTGCTCGTAGCCGATTAGACGAAACTCCTCCGCCTTGCTCCGGCAAAGCTGCACGATCGTCTCGTTCAGCTCTTCCTCGCTTAAGACCGATTCGGACTCCGGCTTGTCCGGTTCGACGGCCGACATCGTATTGTCCCGCTCTTCCACAGCGATTCCCTCCTGCCTCGTGTCCATCCACGTTGTTCTCCTTATTGTCCTCTATATTCTTTCTTCGTTCAACCTCCGTTTTCCTGCCGGAGGCATGAAGACGGACAACCCTTGCATACATATGGACTAACCCATGCAAGGGAAGAGGGATTTCATTGAGCTTGCGCAAACAGTCCTTTATCCAGGGCGCCATGATCCTGCTGGCGGCCGGGCTGCTCAATCGGCTGCTCGGCTTCGTCCCCCGCATCGCGCTGCCGAGAATGGTCGGCGCGGAGGGGGTCGGATTGATCCAGCTCGTCTTTCCGTTTACGATCGTGCTGCTGACGCTGATCTCGGGCGGCATCCCCCTGGCGGTAGCCAAGCTCGTCGCGGAAGCGGACTCGAAGGGCGACTCGGCCGGCGTACGGCGAATTCTGAACATCGCCATCACGATATCTGTGTCGATCAGTCTGGTCGCCGCGGCGGTCTGCCTGGCGCTCTCGGACTTCATCTCGACTCAAATAATGACCGATCCCCGCGTGCGAACCGCCTTTCTGGCGATGATTCCCATCCTTCCGCTCGTCGCGGTTTCTTCCGTCTGGCGCGGCTACTTCCAAGGCAAGCAGAACATGGTCCCCACCGCGATCTCCCAGACGACGGAGACGATTTTTCGCATCGTCTTCACGCTGCTGCTCGCCGGCCTGCTCCTTCCGTACGGGCTGGAGGCAGCGGCGGCGGGCGGCGTGATGGGCATGGCGGTCGGGGAGTTCGCGGGCTTGCTCGTGCTGTGGCGGCAGTTCGTTCTGGAGCGCAGAAAGGAGTCCGAGCCTCAGCAGCCGCCTCCTTCGCATGCCCCGGCCAAGAGCTATGCCCGCGACCTGCTGAGTACGGCCATTCCGGTAACCGGAAGCAAAATGATCGGCTCCCTCTCCTACTTGCTGGAGTCGATACTGACCGTGCGGAGCCTGACAATCGCGGGGATCGCCGCCGCCGGAGCGACCGCTCAATACGGCGCGCTGCAGGGCATGGTCATTCCGCTGCTGCTGCTGCCGGGGGCGCTGACGTATTCGCTGGCCGTTTCCCTGGTCCCCTCCTTGTCCGAAGCCGCCTCGCGCGGCGATTGGCCGGCGATTCGAGCGCGGCTTCATCAATCGATGAAGCTGGCCGTCATTACCGGAGCGCCGTTCGTCGTTCTGCTTGCGCTGCTGGCCGCCCCGGTCTGTAAGCTGCTCTACGGAGACGACTCGATGGCGCCCATGCTGAGATGGATGGCGCCGCTGGCGATTTTCCTGTACATGCAGTCTCCGCTCCAGGCCGCACTGCAGGCGCTCAACCGTCCGGGAACCGCTCTGTTTAACACCTTTGCCGGAGCGGCCGTCAAGCTGGTGCTGATCGCGCGGCTCGCAACCGACCCGGATCTTGGCATCGCCGGCGTCGTCGCCGCGATCGGCGTCAATATGACGCTGGTCACTCTGCTTCATTGGATTAGCGTATCGCGGCTGACCGGATTTCGGATGCGCCCGTTCGACTTTCTGAAAGTAACCGCCGCCATGATGATCATGAGCGCGGCGACGCTGCGCATATGGGAGTTCGACTGGTTCGGCCCTCACGCCGCGAACCTGGCCGCCGCCGCCGCTTCCGGCATCGCCGTCTATTTGCTGCTGCTCTTTCCTCTCCGGTTGATCGACCGCGAGGACATCGCGCGGCTGCCGTTCTTCGGGCGGTTTCTGTCCCCCCGAAATCCGTCCTGATCGCTTATTCCTTTTTGTCTACGTATAGCTTGCCCTTATGGTCGATGCTGCAGAAAAACACCTGTTTAAAGCTGTCCACGCCGTGCGGCTGCAGCTCGCTCTTTAACCAAAACCGGGTTTTGCCCAGCTTGTTCAAGTTGTCGTCCTGGACTTGTCCGTCCATGATAAGCGGCAGCGGAAGCAGCTCGTAACGGATTTTCGGTCCCGCTTCCGACTTCGCGTCCGCCGCCGCTCCGGAAACGCCCGACTGACGATCGTCCGCACTCTCCGAGCTGTCGATTCCTCTTTGTTCCCTCATAATAACGGAAAGCTTTCCTGTTGACTCCAGCACGGCCATCTTGACCTCGGCAATATCGGACACCTGATTTTCCCGCAGCTGCAGCATCAGGTCGTCCATGTTGTATCTCTGGCGGAACATCTCCCTGCGATTCAGATGGCCGTCTTGAATCAGGACGCTCGGTTTGCCGTCGATCAGCAGCCGGATCGTCCGATTTTTGAGCGACAGGAAGGCGATCCCCAGCTGGATCACCACCAGCAGGACGATCGGCGCGACGGCGGTCAGCAGCGTCTTCTCCGTCGATTCGATGACGATAACGGCGATCTCGGCGATCATAATCGAGATGACCAGGTCAAACACCGACAGCTTGCCGATTTCGCGCTTGCCCATCATCCTCATGATCAGGAAAATGAAGAAATACATGAAGATCGTCCGAAGCAAGATCGTGGCCATTTCCATGCGTACCCCGCCTTTCATCCCTGTCAGGCCCACTGCTGCGAAGCGGTGCCAGATGAGGTCGTTCGGACCTTTAGTGTCACCGCCTCGGAAACGCCTCATTCCGGTCTAGCCTGCGGAAAATATGGAAACGCCGGACGTCCCGTCCCGAAAATCCGGATGGGCCTGTACTAGGATCCGCCGGCCCGCCATAAGCTGATACTAAACTTATTCTCGTTAGGAGTGATCGGCCTTGAATTCGTTATCTCGCCTATTCGGGCTGCGCAGCGCTTCCCCCGTTGCTTCCGGACTGTACTGGTCCGGCATTTGGCTGGCGATCGGAGCGCTCGTCCTGTCCGTCCTGCTGACCGGCTCATCCTTGACCGAATCGAGCATGCAGCCCTGGGTGTTCGGCGTTCACGGCTTCGCGACGCTGGCGGGCGGATTCGTGTCCGCCAAGAGATCCGGTCGAAGAGGCTGGTATTTCGGAATGGCCAACGGTCTGCTTTACGCCCTGCTGCTGCTCGCGATCAGCTTCCTGGCTACCGATGCCGGCTGGTCGGCGGCGGTTCCGACATTCCTTCTGGTCGCCTGTCTGTCCGGAGCGGTAGGCGGCATGCTCGGCGTGAATGCAAGCGCTGGCACGAAATCCCGATGAGGGGTGAAAGCACCGCCGATGTGATATAATAGGTTGGTTGGTGTTTCTCATCGAGCTTTCGGAGGACGTGTCATGATTTTATTTCACAATATGTCTACAGTGGCCTACGCCACCGCGTTCGCGGTCGTTGTTCTTATCTGGTTCGGAGCGGGCCGGCAGCCGCTGGCCGTCGGGTGGACGTTCGTCAAAGCGTTAATTCAATCCCGCCAGTATTTGCTCTTCTTCCTCGCGGTCCTGGCCATTTTGCTTCTGAACAAATACGAGCTCCATCTGGAGAACTGGATCAACATCTCGTACGACTTGACCTCGGCGCTGACAGGCTGGGAAGGCGCTTGGCAGGCCGGACTGCAGAGCCGGCTGCAATCGGATCTTCTCGTCGGCGTCTGCGCGGTCTTCTACCTCGTTCTGTTCCAGGCGACGATGATCGCATCGGTCGGCATCTATACGTACAAGCGAAATATGAAGCTCTATTACGCCACCTGCATCGCGATTCTGCTCAATTACTTGATCGCCGTTCCCTTTTACCTGTTCGTACCGGTCAACGAAGCGTGGTACGCGAACCCGCAAATCCAATTTTTGATGCTTCACGCGTTTCCGGCCTTCGAGCAGCACTATCGGTCGCTGTCCGGCTTGAACAATTGCCTGCCGAGCCTCCATACTTCCTTGTCCGTCACGCTTGCCCTGATCGCGAGCCGCTCCGGAATTCGCCGCTGGTCGACTTTCGCCTGGGTGAACGCCGTCGTCATCGTGTTCTCGATATTCTATCTCGGCATCCACTGGTTTACCGATATGGCCGCAGGCGTCGCGCTGGCCGTATTCAGCGTGTACGTCGGATTGAAGGTCGGCGCGTGGGCCGAGATCAGATTCGCTTCGGATCCGGCCTGGCAGACCCGGGAGCCGCTTGAACCGTCGCACTCCGTCGAGTCCTGAGCCCGCCGTCCCGTCCGCGCCCGGAGCTCCCGCAAGCGGCAGCAAGCCATGAAAAAAGCCTTCCCGTTCCGGAGCTTCCTCCGATTCGGTAAGGCTTCTTTCATTCTGCGCCGGCGACCGTCAGGATTTCTCCAACGACGGGGACTCGCTCTTCGCTGTCACGTTATTCACGGACGAACGGTCGAATGTCAGCTTGGTCACATCGTTCACCTTGAGCACGACCGTATCGTCGGTAATCTCCGCGATCGTTCCGTGCAGCCCGCCGACCGTCACCACTTTATCGCCCTTCTTCAGAGCGTTGAGCATCGCTCCGCGCTGCTTCTGCTTCTTCTGCTGCGGACGGATCAACAGGAAATAAAAGATGGCGAACATCAGAACAAAGGGCGCCAGCGTCATCCAGATGCTTCCGCCGGCGGCTGCCGTTTCTGCCAACCACATTTCGTTTTCCCCCCTCTCTTAAAAACCGCTTTCGTTGTGAGCCATGCCATATTTCTCGAAAAATTCGTCGCGGAACGTCCCCAGCCTGTCTTCCCGAATCGCCTCGCGAACCTGAACCATCAACTGAACCAAAAAGTGAAGATTATGTATGGTCGTCAGGCGGAGTCCAAACATCTCGTCCGCTTTAATCAGGTGCCGGATGTAGGCTCGGGAGTAATGCCGGCATGCGTAGCAGGAGCATTCCGGATCGAGCGGACTAAAATCGTTCGTGTACTTGGCGTTGCGGACGACCATTCGGCCCTGGCTTGTCATCAGCGTTCCGTTGCGGGCGATTCGCGTCGGCAGAACGCAGTCGAACATGTCCACCCCGCGAATGCTGCCTTCGAGAAGGGCATCCGGAGAACCGACCCCCATTAAGTACCGCGGCTTGTTGCCGGGAAGAAAAGGGACGGTCTCTTCCAACATTTCGTACATGAGCGGCTTAGGCTCGCCCACGCTTAGTCCACCAATAGCATACCCCGGAAAATCAAGGGAAGTCAAATCCTTGGCGCTCTTTTTGCGCAAGTCTGCGTGCATGCCCCCCTGCACGATACCGAATAGCGCCTGGTCCTGCGGCCGTTCGTGCGCCTTGAGACACCGCTCGGCCCAGCGGCTCGTCCGCTCGGTCGATTGCTTGACGTATTCGTACTCGGCCGGGTAGGGCGGGCACTCGTCGAACGCCATCACAATGTCGGCGCCGAGCGCATTTTGCACGCGCGTCGCGCTCTCCGGGGTCAGGCTCAGCTTGTCGCCGTTCAGATGGGAGCGGAACTCCACGCCTTCTTCGGTAATCTTCCGCATCTCGCTCAGGGAGAACACCTGGAAGCCGCCGCTGTCCGTCAAGATCGGCCGGTCCCAGTTCATGAACCGGTGAAGGCCTCCCGCCTCCTTCACCAGCTCATGGCCGGGACGGAGGAACAGATGGTAGGTGTTGCTGAGGATGATCTGGGCGCCAAGCGTCTTCAGCTCCTCGGGGCTTACCCCTTTGACGGAAGCGAGCGTGCCGACCGGCATGAACGTCGGCGTGTCGATGACGCCGTGGGGCGTGTGCAGCCTGCCGAGTCTGGCCCCGGTCTGGGCGCACGTTTTGATCAATTCGTATTGGACAGCCATGGTGGATAAATTCCTTTCAAGAAGCAAAATAGAGTCGGCTGATTCGAGTTGATTGCGGTCAACTTCGGCCCCTGGCCGTTCAGTCGCCGGCAATCAACATGGCGTCTCCGAAGCTGAAAAAACGGTATTCGCGCTCGATCGCCTCCCGATAGGCGCCGAGGATGTTGTCCCGGCCGGCCAGCGCGCTGACCAGCATGACGAGAGTGGAGCGCGGCAGGTGGAAGTTCGTCAGCAGCGCGTCGACCAGCTTAAATTCGTACCCCGGATAAATGAAAATGTCCGTCCATCCGCTGCACGCTTCTACAGGCCGATCCCCGAAGCGCTGTCCGAGCGTCTCCAGCGTCCGGGCCGAAGTCGTACCGACGGCGACGATCCGGCCGCCTCCGGCTCGGGCGTCGTTCAGCTGCCGGGCGCTCTCCTCGCTAACCGAATACCACTCGGCGTGCATCTCATGCTCCTCGACCGTTTCCGCCGACACCGGACGAAACGTCCCAAGCCCGACGTGAAGCGTGATCGGACAGAGCTTCACCCCGTCGGCTTGCAGCCGTTCGAGGAACGCCTTCGTAAAATGCAGTCCGGCCGTCGGCGCAGCCGCCGAGCCTTCGTGGCGCGAATATACGGTCTGATAGCGCTCGCGGTCGTTCAGCGTTTCTTTGATATAAGGCGGCAGCGGCATATGACCGAGCCGATCCAGCAGCTCGTTAAAGATTCCCTCATATTCGAAGCGAACGATTCTTGCGCCAAGCTCTCCCTCTTCCTCCACGATTGCGGTAATTAGCGGCCGCTCGGCAGGGCCGAATACGATCCTCGCTCCTCGGTGCAGCTTCTTGCCCGGACGAACGAGCGCTTCCCAACGGTCGCCTTCGATCCGCTTGAGCAGCAGCAGCTCCGCCTTGGCGCCCGTCTCCGCCTTGACGCCGAACAGACGCGCGGGAATCACCCTCGTGTCGTTAAGCACGAGCGTGTCTCCCGGCCGCAAATATTCCGCCAAATCGGTGAACACGCGATGCTCGACGGCTCCCGTCGATCGATGCAGCACGAGCAGGCGCGACGAGGTTCTGTCCGGCAGCGGCGTTTGGGCGATCAAGGACTCGGGCAGATCAAAATCGTAATCGCTAACGTTCATCGTTTGGCATCCTTTTCGATTGTCGCATTCTGGTAGTAGTATTTCAGAATATATTGGTAGTCATACCCTTGCTCGGCGAGTCCGCGCGCGCCCCATTGGGACATGCCTACGCCGTGTCCGTAGCCGTTCCCGGAGATCACGAAGCCGGGCGAAGTCGTCGCGGCCCGCAAGCCGCCGTCTCCATCCATGACATACACGTTAGAAGCGGTCAGGCTGCGCGCCTTGCCGTCCGCTCCGGCCACCTGCAGCGTTCCGCCCTGACCCGGCACTTCCCTCGTACGGCCGCCGCCTCCGACGATCGTGAAGCGGCCAGTCTCCTCGATGGAGATCAGCGTGCTCTTGATGCCGCCGAGCGCGCCGCGCAGATTGTCTCCCACGCCGACATCGACAGCCACCCCATTCGCCTTCACCTCCGTCGCTCTCCCGGACGGACCGCGCTTGGACACCTCCAGCGTGCGGAGCGGGCCTGCGATCGGCGTTTTGGCCCTCTTGTTCAGCGCTTCCAGCAGCCGGTCGGGCGTCATCGGCGCCTCGATCCAGCTGAAGTCGTTATATTCGGGAACCTGCTTCAGCTCCACGACGAGCTCTCCCGTATTCAGACGCGTCAAAGGCTCCACCGTGCTGACGATCTGCGGCCTCGAGCGAACGGCGACTCCGTCTTCGCTGACCCGCCATATTTTTGCGCCGCTAACGTGCTTCCGGCCGCTGTCGACCAGCAGATCCGACCGGATGTATCCGTTCATCCCGTTGGAGAGGGCGACATGATACCACATCATCTTGCCCTGCTCCGGCCCTTCGTCGGGACTCGGCGCGGCCGCAGAGAAGTACGAGTTGTCCCCGCCCCAGATTTCGATCCGGTTATCGGCGGTCTTTCCTCCCGCGTTGGCAGAGAACACCGCGTTAATCGGCTTGCCCCCGTACGTCAGCACCTCCCCGGCCGTCGCGTCGACCCCGGCGGTGGAATTCGCGTTCTCCGATCCGATGCCGTAGTAAGCTTGGCTCAGCGTCGTATCCACGACGTTGGCGATCTGGTAGCCCGTGCCCGCGAAGAGCGCGTACGTTCGGGCGGCGACCGCCTGCGCTTTCTGCGCTTCCAGCGGCCAGCTCTGACCGACCTCGACTCCGACGACGGAGTACAAATACTGCTCGAAGGGAACTTCGTTGACAACGGCCAAAGACTGATTCAGGACGCTCACTTCCAGATGGCCCCGGTAAGTCCTCTTGCTGCGCTCCGCCAGCAGGATGCCGTCGGCGCCTGCAGGCTCGGCCCGGATGACCGAAGACGCCCCGGCAGCAAGCGCGTACCACGTCGCCGCCCCGTCCGCCTGCGTCACATTCTGGCGCATCGTCGCATACGGCTCTCCCGCTTCGGGAATGCGCAGATTGGCTCCCCCGGCGGCTGCGGCCGCCTGCCGGAGCGAGGCGAGCTTGGAAGCGTCCTGCTCCTGACCGACCCGCACGACGAATTGCAAAGCGTTGCCGCGCGGCTTCAGCGCGACGAACGCTTCCAGCCCCGCATCGCCCAGCCGGTCGGCGGCCGCCTGCGCTTCCGCCAAGCTCGGATAGGCTCCCGTCTCAACTGCCCACGGCCCCACGACTCTCGCCTTCGACAGCGCGGGACCCGACGCGGCGCCGGCGCTCGTCCACTTGGCGAGCGCGGCGCTCGCTCCGGCTGCGCTGGAGTAAGCGCCCTCCGTCACCTGATAGACGGTCTGGCCGGACTTGCCGAGCTGCGTAATCGCCCCTGCACTGGAGGAGGCTTGGATGATCTTCAGAGAGGCGACGGCGGCATTGTAGTCCGCCGTCTCGAGAACGAGCGCGCGATAAGCGTCCATCGCGAATATCGCCGCCTGTCCCGCCGGAACGGAACCGATTGGCGCGTTCGTCTGGCCGTCGCTCCAGATCAGGCGCATGCCCCCTTCCGAGGACAGCGTGGCCGTCGGCGTGATCGCCTGATACTTGCCGGCGCCGAGATTCAGGAAAAGCGCCACGCGGATCGTCTCCGGAACGACGACCGCCGCACGCGCGACGATCGGGGAAGAGCTCAGCGCCAGAGCGGCCGAGAGCAGGACGAGCAGCAGCAGCCGGACAGGCTTTGTCTTCGTAGAAGCGCTTGCCATCATAGAATACCTCCGTCATGTTGTAGTCGTGGAACGGTCATCAGTTGTCGGACTCGGGCAAGGGCAGACCCAGATGCCGATAGGCGGCCGACGTTGCGACTCTGCCCCTCGGCGTCCGCTGCAAAAATCCGATCTGCATCAAATACGGCTCGTACACGTCCTCGATCGTCTGGCTTTCTTCACCGATAGACGCCGCCAGCGTATCCAGTCCGACCGGTCGGCCGCCGAAGCTGACGATCATCGCGCGCAGCATCTTATGGTCGATGCTGTCCAGCCCCATCGGGTCGACCTGAATGCGTTCCAGGGCGTCCTGCGCGACCTCCTCCGTAATGATGCCGTCGCCCCTCACCTGGGCGTGGTCGCGAACGCGCTTCAGCAGCCGGTTGGCGATTCTAGGCGTGCCTCGAGACCGTCTGGCGATTTCCCGAGAAGCTTCGCCGATGATGCCGACGCCGAAAATTTCCGCCGTTCGCGTCACGATAAACGAGAGCTCGTCCTCGCCGTAATATTCCAGCCGGCTGACGACTCCGAAGCGGTCTCTGAGCGGCGCGGACAGCAGACCCGCCCTTGTCGTCGCCCCGATCAGCGTGAACCTCGGCAGATCGAGCCGGACCGAGCGCGCGCTCGGTCCCTTGCCGATAATGAAGTCGAGCGCGAAGTCCTCCATCGCCGGGTACAGCACCTCCTCCACCGTCCGGTGCAGGCGGTGAATTTCGTCGATGAACAGGACGTCGTTCTCCTGCAAATTCGTCAGAATCGCCGCGAGGTCGCCCGGCCGCTCGATCGCCGGTCCGCTCGTCGTGCGAATGTGAACGCCCAGCTCGTTGGCGATAATGTTGGACAGCGTCGTCTTGCCCAGCCCCGGGGGCCCGTACAGCAGCACGTGATCGAGCGGCTCCCGCCGCATTTTGGCCGCTTCTATGTAAATCTTCAGATTGTCCTTCACCTGCGATTGGCCGATATATTCCGCCAAGTAGCGAGGGCGCAAGCTGTATTCCACCGCCTGGTCTTCCATCATCAGATTCGCGGTGACGATACGCTCCTCTTCCATCGTTCCGGCCTCCTCTCCCGCTTGCCGATCATCCTTGGAACAACTGCTGCAGCGCGACCTTGATCAGCGTGTCGGGCGACTCCTCGCCGGTGATTCTGTCCTTCATGGACAGCCAGGCTTTGTCCAGCTCCGCTTCCCGGTAGCCGAGGCCCGCCAGCGCTTCGCGCGCGGCCGCCCATGCCGCCCCTCCATCCTCCGGCTGAGCCTCAGACGGCTGCAGCTCGATCATCGACGCGACGGCCCAGCGGCTGTCGATCGATCCGAGCTTGTCTTTCAGATCGAGAATCATTCTTTGGGCTGTCTTCTTGCCGATGCCCGGAAGCTTCGTCAGGAAAGCGAGATTCTCCTGCTGGATCGCGGCGACGACGTTCTCGGGCCGGCCGCCCGCCAGCACGCCGAGCGCCACCTTCGGCCCGATGCCCGACACTTCCAGAAGCCGGCGGAACAGCGCCTGCTCGTCTCTCGTCGTGAACCCGAACAGCTGTATCGCGTCCTCGCGAACATGATGATAGGTATACAGCTGCACAGGCTCCTCGGATCTTGCCAATCCGTAGGGATTCGGCGTATATACCTGATAGCCGACGTCCCGAACGTCCAGCACAACGTATTCGGCCTCCACATGGGCTACCTTGCCCCGCAAATAATCGATCACCGGCGCGTCACTCCATTCATTCTCTCGTTCAGGACGATAGAGTGCGCGTGGCAGATCGCAACCGCCAGCGCATCGGCCACATCGTCCGGCTTGGGGATGGCGGATAATTTCAGCAGCATTTTGACCATTTCCTGGACTTGTCTTTTCTCGGCGCCGCCGTAGCCGACCACCGCCTGCTTCACTTGCATCGGCGTATACTCCGCAATCTGCAGCCCCCGCTGGGCGGCAGCCAGCATGAACACTCCGCGGGCCTGTCCGACGCTGAACGCGTTGGTCACGTTTTTGTTGAAGAACAGCTTCTCGACCGCAACCGTATCCGGTTTATACTGATCCAGCAGACCGCATACGGCCTCGTAGATTTGCTTAAGCCTCGTCTCCTGCGGCGTTCCGGCCGCCGTCTCGATGCACCCGTACTGCACGGGAGTCAGCTTGTGTCCCGTCTTGTCGATAAACCCGAATCCCATAATGGCTATCCCAGGGTCGATTCCCAGCACTCTCATGAAACGATCCCCCGATTCTAGCGTCTCTATGTACACTATGCTCTATTAAATCTTAAAAATAATAAAAAATAATACTCTTCATTATAGCAAAAGTTCTTCTCCATGAGAACAGAAGGAGAACGCATTACGGGACCGCGTCCCTCGCATTGCGCCCGACCGCTTCTCATCGACGCTCGGCGGCCTGCTGCTGCGAAAGCGGCATTCGGAAAAGCCGGCCGGCGTTCTTAGGCGAATAAAAGATCGGATGGAACGATTTAAAGGGGCAGCGACAAAGGAAATTGACGACTACTTGTTCTGGTCTCGTTTCTTGGAGCTGCACAAGAAAGTCGGCAACAACCTGCGAGCAAGACTTCGAATTACTGGAGGAGTACAGCTGTTTATGGATAATTTAAAAGCGATTTTGCAAGAAAAAGGAGTTCAATATGAAATTATTCATCATGAACAACCGATTCGTACAGCACGGGAAGGCGCAGAATACTTTGGAAACAGCACCCACATTAGTTCTCAAGTCAGAAAAAGGATATTTTGCAATGATTGTTTCTGGAAATCGCGGGCGTGTAAATTTAGATGAAATATCAGGCGTTTTAGGATGCGGCCAATTGGAAATGGCAGCTCCAAAAGAAGTCCGGCAAATAACTGGATACACTGTGGGAAGCGTCTCCTTAGTCGTTTCTTTGCCTTGTATTGTAGATAAAAAACTTTTCCGTTACCCATTTGTTTACGGAGGTACGGGAGAACCGGCATCACGCCAGTCCAGACCAACCTACGCACTCCGCTAACCCCCGCCAGTCCAGGCCAACACACACCAACCCCGCGAGCCCCCGCCAGCCCACTAACGTAACGGTTGCCAGCGCCGCTATTTGTGCCATTTTCGCAGTACGGAGATTGTAACGGTTGCAGCAGCGGCTATTTCCGCCGAAAACGCGCCGTTTCGCTCGATAACCCCAAAATAAGCGCGGTGGCAACCGTTAGCTTTTCCTTTTTCGGGAAAACGATCGATTAAGCGCCACTGCAACCGTTAGACGTTGCCGGCAGGTTGCGCGCCTCCGATCGCATACGATCGGTCGCATACCATCGACCGTATGCCGTCGATCGCATACGACAACGGCTTAACCTGACAACATTGACCCCCCCTAATACCATTTTTATTTGTAGTTACTCCATGTAACTGTAAACGAACCATTTGAAATTGATCCGGGACTAGCTAAAGTAGTTGTTACTGCCTGGTTCTTCATAATGAATTTCTCTGTGCTTGATGTATCGGTCATGTTCGATAAAGTCCCGTTTGCTGAACTTGACCAACGTGCATTAGAAAAAGTTGTGTTGCCCTTTGCCAAATTAACATTTAAAAAATCTCCATCAATTTTAGGTCTCTCAAGTATCCATTCAGCAGTAGATAACGGTTTGTTCCATGTTTTGATATAAGCGGATGAAAAGCTTGTGCCTATGTTTTGAGAAGTCGGAACAACATCACCCAAAGAGAGGAGCACTTTTCAGGTGAAGTCTACCACACCCGTCAGGTAAATCAAGACCGTATTTTCATTGCAAATGCCACGAGCTTCGGTGGCATCAAAATCTTTCTGGCCTACCTTGAAAAAATCAAGCTTGCCGAGGCCATGCGCAGCCTTTGCCGTCGTCCTAAACTGTTGATTGAGCACATTTGGCGCAATCGGGTGGGTGTGATTGGAATCCGTTGTCGTGACCTTGAACTTCTTTAATACACACGAGCGCAGACCATTTTCTTGCATCAGCCTCCCCGCCGTGCCAGCAAGGCCTTGCGGCGTCTCTGGTACGAGTTCTCATTCGCCTTCTCTTGGCACCACTTATAGTAACCGCTCCGGGATACGTCTAGAACTGCGCACATCTTCTCCATTCGAAACTCGGAGCGATGATCCTCGATGAACCGGAACCTTAGTTCCTTTCTTTGCTGAAGATGTGCATTGCCTTTTTTAGGATGGCGATTTCCTCTTTGAGATCCTCAATGGTGCGCTCTTGTTCCTGCAACTGCTGGTCCTTTTGACGCAATGTTTCGCGATCTACGAGCGGTTCATTCTCAAACTTGCGGTACTTCGCTTGCCACTGTCGTATCGTTCCCTTTGGCACATTCAGTTCTTCTGCAATTTGAGGCAGTGTCTTTGTCTGCTCCTGAACGTACGGAACGACTTGCTCTTTGATTTCTTCGCTGTAATGTTGTCTTTGCTCCCCCACACCGGACACCTCTTTTTCTTGTTGTCTTCATTATCTGACTGCTCTTATGCGGTGTCCACTTTTTATTCTAGCTCCAGGCGGACCGCGCGAACGAATCGGAGCGGATGGGTCAGCCGCACAATAAAGAAGACGCCCCTTTTTGAGGACGTCTTCTCTCTTCCGCAGCGACTACGGCCGCGGCTGCGCTTGAGAACGTATGCTGCTCGCGTATTCGTTAAAGGTCGACAGCACGCTGTTATACTCGTCCTTGTCCGAGACGCGAATGCCTTCGGCCAGCTCCCGAACGCGATCGTTCCCCAATCTGGACTCGAGCATGTCCACGTCAAGCTGGAAAAAGGTGCGGATCACCTTCTCCTTCCAAGGCGGCCCGTCGAACAAGGAAAGATTGCCTTCGGTATCCATGCCGATGTAGGCGGTCTTGCGGCACTGCGGCGAAAGGTCGTCGACCTCTTCTTTTACGGTCAGCTTGCCGGATGCGTCGAGGCTGGCGTTCCACTCGCGATGAGACTTCAGCAATTCGGCCGCCCGGGAAGCGGAATGCCTCCCGAGCCTGCGAATTTCCTCCCCGCATAAGTAGGATCGGTGCAGGACGAGCTCGACATCGCCCTTGCGCTCCTGCAAGGCGAGCAGCGTCCGCTCCCGGAGCGTATGCGCGGAAGTGGCCGCCGGCTCTTCGTCCGGCCAGACCGGCGCCGCTTCCGCAGACCGAAGGGTCTCCATGCTAATCGGAGCAACGACGCGATCCGCGATCCAGGTGCCTGCCAGAGACGCCATCATGAAGGCGAATGCGATCATCCCGAGGGACCAGACATGGCGGCGTTTGCGTTTTAACGATTTCTTCAGTTCTTTGAAAATACGGAAGCGAGACACCGGAATCCCCTTCTCTTCGTTTTTCTCTAGTGTTGCCAGAGGATTCCGGCGCTATGCGCTCTTATTACCATTTTATCCAGGGCTGGCTTTCTCTGCGCTTCGGCTTGCTGATTTTAACCGAGACCGACTTGGATTTCGGCTTGGATTGGCGCTTTTTCGCGGATGAGGACGATTGGATCGTCGCCTCCTCCTCGTCGGCGCCGGATCTTTGCTCGCTGCTCTCCTCCCTCAGAGGAGGCATCGGCGGGATCGGGGGAAAGCCCGGCATCGGCGGAATCGCCGGAAAACCTCCGGCGTACCCCGGATCGTAATATCCCGGCGCCCCGTATCCGTATCCGGACTGCATGCCCGGGTACCCGCCCGGCAGCGGGCTGACCGCACCCGGACCTGCTCCATAGCCGCCCGACAGCGGGCTCACCGCGCCGTGACCTGCTCCGTACCCGCCGGACCACGGGCTCACCTCGCCCGGACCTGCTCCATACCCGCCTGAATGCGGACTCACCGCGCCGTGACCTGCTCCATACCCGCCTGAATGCGGACCCACCGCGCCGTGACCTGTTCCGTACCCGCCTGAATGCGGACTCACCGCGCCGTGACCTGCTCCATACCCGCCTGAATGCGGACCCACCGCGCCGTGACCTGCTCCGTACCCGCCGGACCACGGACTCACCTCGCCCGGACCTGCTCCGTACCCGCCGGACCACGGACTCACCTCGCCCGGACCTGCTCCGTACCCGCCGGACCACGGGCTCACCTCGCCCGGACCTGCTCCGTACCCGCCGGACCACGGGCTCACCTCGCCCGGACCTGCTCCGTACCCGCCCGACAGCGGACTCGCCGCGCCGTGACCTGCTCCGTACCCGCCAGACAGCGGGTTGACCGCACCCGGACCTGCCCCATATCCGCCCGACAGCGGACTCGCCGCGCCGTGACCTGCTCCGTATCCGCCGGCCCACGGGCTCACCTCGCCCGGACCTGCTCCGTACCCGCCAGACAGCGGGCTGACCGCACCCGGACCTGCTCCATATCCGCCGGAGAACGGACTCGCCTTGTCGGGCGACGAGACGCCGGCGACAAACGGGGTCGGCCCGTACGGAATTTTGCCGTCGGCATATCCGGCCGCATTCGCATAGGCCTCGGCGGCTTGAAGGTTAGAAGGAAGCGACGATTTGGCGCTGCAAGGCTTGCAGTCCGACGGTTTCGCGCCCGTCATCGCGCCGTGGACGGAGGCGCCGTCCGGCGGGCTGTAGGAAATGTCCTGCTGCCCGTACAGCCCGCCCCAATTCGCCGGGACGCCTCCGAGCGGAGACGCGCCATAGCCTCCGGGCCATCCTTCTCCGCCGGCGACGGGATGCTTGTGGCCGTAACCGCCGTACTCCTGACCCGGATACATCTGCTGCGACCCGACGCCCGGATACGGCATGCCGTATCCCGGATGCAGCGCCGTCTGCCCGGCATGTTCGGGGGAGACATGGACCGGATATTGGATCAATTCGACCTGCTCGTGAACTTCGAGCCCGTAGATCGGCTTCGTCTCTTGTAGCGGCTTGATCTTCACCGGCGCCGGCTGAGCCGGAGCGGGCTGCGGCGCAGGCGTCTCGGCAGGCGTAATGACGACAGGCGCCGGAGCCGTCTCCTGCGCCTTGACGCCGGTATCGGCCTTGCCCCCGGAGCCCGAGACTGCGCCCGTATTCGCCTTGCCGTGCATCGTCGCGGTCGTCTCCTCGCCGGAGGCCGAAGTTTGCGGAATATTGACCACTTCGCCGGTCAGCAAAGCGTTCGGATTTTTCAGCTGCGGATTCGATTTGATCAGATCGGTCAGCTGGATGCCCCACGCCTTGGACAGCTTCCACAGCGTATCTCCCTGCTGCACGATATGCTGGTGAATGACGCCCAGCGGCGTCTTCGACTGCGCGGGAATTTTCACCTTCATTCCCACGTCGATCACGTCGGGGTTGCTGATGCTCGGATTGGCCTTCAGAAGCTCCTCCAGCGATACGCCGTATTTCTGGGCAATCGAATACAGCGAATCCCCTTGTTTGACGATATGGATTTTCACGCCGTTCCCTCCTGATAGTGATGAAGTGGCTCACGACCGGGCGAATGCCCTCGCGTAATCCTTACATCCTATGCAGGTTCTGGGCTTTTGACCTCTATATGCGTTAAAAATCCGGCAACCTGTCGGCATGCCGGATTTTTTTATCGGAGCGAGGAGCCGTTGCCGGCTTTCGCCGGTTCGTAAGGGAGGCTCGGATAGGAGCCGAGGAGCCGCACCTGACAGCCGAGCGCCTCGATTTCGGCAATCGCTCCGGGGAGGAGCACCGAGTCGAGCCCGTAGGCGATATCGATGTAGAAATAATACGTGCCCAGCTTCTTCTTCGTCGGCCTCGACTCGATCTTGGACAGGTTGATCCGCCGCCAGGCGAATGCCGACAGCACCTGATGCAGCAAGCCCGGGTAGTCCTCCGGCAGCGTAATCAGCACGCTCGTTTTCTGCGCGGTCGCCTCCGGATTCTCGTACGGCGTATGGCCGACCAGCAAAAAACGGGTAAAATTGTTGTCGTGATCGGTGACCGCATGCTCGAGCACGTCCAGCCCCATATCCGCCGCGGCCAGCTGCGTGCCGAGCGCCGCCCAGCCCTTGCCGGGATTGTTCATGACGGTCCGAACGGCTTCCGACGTGCTGCTAAGCGTCTCCAGCTCCGCATGAGGCAGATTCGCCCGGATGAACTTCAAGCATTGGGCCATCGCGACCGGATGACTCATCACCTTGACGATCTTGTTCGGATCCCAGCGGCCGTTCTCTCCGCTTAATTCCGAAGCGAATCCGATCAAGTTCTGAATCGAAGGATAGACCCATTCCGCTCGAATCGGCAGGTCCACTTCATGAACGAGCCAATCGGTATGCAGATTTACGGAGCCGTCTATCGTATTCTCGATCGGAATGACGCTCCAATCGGTACGGCCCTGGGCCGTCGACTGGAACACGTCGGCGATCATTTTACAGTAGACGTACTCTACGTCCTCCCCACGGAATAAATAACGAACGGCCTCATCCGACACGGTGCCCTGGGGAAGCAGCGCGACCGATTTTTTCTTGCTCATACGACCACCTCCGATTGAACGCTTTGCAGGTAGACCTGCGGCTCCTCCTTGAATTCCGGGTCGCTCTTCGCGACTTGCCGGACTTGAGGTCCGTGCAGACACGGCTGAAGCCAGCGCGTCTTTACCCGGATTCCTTCTCCGGACATCACGCGCTCGACGAAGGCGACAAGGCTTCCGTCCGCAATCTGCGCCGTCTCCGCAAGCAGCAGCAAGGTCGGTCCCGCCCCGGAGAGCACAGCCCCGAGGGCGCCGTGGCCGGTCGCCTCGCGCAATATTTTCTCCATGCCCGGAATAAGCGCCGCTCGGTACGGCTGGTGCAGGCGATCCCTCATCGCGCGCCCCAGCAGATCCAGTCGGCCCGAAGCCAATGCCGCCGTCAGCAGCGAGCTGTGCGTCACGTTAAATACCGCATCCTTAATCGAGACCTGCTCCGGAAGAACGTTTCTCGCTTTCTTCGTCGCCAGCTCGAATTCGGGAATCGCCGCCAGCACCTCCATGCCTGCCGGAGGCTCGAGCCTCACGTAATCGGCCCGGTCTCCGTCCCAGGATGCCGCCACGATGCCTCCGAACAAAGAAGCTCCGACGTTGTCCGGGTGCTTCTCCAGCTCCGACGCCATCTGGAACAGCTCGTCTTCCGTCAGAGCGCCGCCGACAAGCGCGTTGGCCGCTACGAGCGCCCCCACGATGGCGGCTGCGCTGCTCCCCAGTCCCCGGGCGAGCGGAATGTCGCTGCGAATGCCGATCTCCAGCTCCGGCAGGTCGGCTCCCGCCTTGCGGAAGACAGCCTGCGCCACCTCGTACACCAGGTTGGTCTTGTCTTCGGAGACGCCTGCGAGATGGTCCCCGACGAGCGTAATCCGGGTCTTCTCCGCCGGAGCCATGCTGATCCAGCTGTACAACGATAACGCCATTCCGAGCGAATCGAAGCCCGGTCCCAGATTGGCCGTGCTGGCCGGCACTTTCACGATGACGCGGCCGGGCGCCGCTTGCACTTCTGTTGCTTTGCCTGCTTGCATATGAAAGCTCCTTTAAGTCTGATGTTCAGCCTTCCACGCGGTACACGCTCTTCACCCTTCTTACGGCGGACAAGCCTTCGAACGCCTGAAGCACTTCCTCCATGGCCTTCTTGCTTGCCTGATGCGTGATAATAATAATCTCCGTGCTCGACTGATGCGGAGTCGAGGGCTGCATGACAGACTCGATGCTGACGTCGCAATCGGAGAACACCTGAGCGATCTGAGCCAGAACTCCGGCGCGATCTTCGACGTGCAGCAGCAGGAAAAACTTCGAAGCGATCTGTTCGTCGGTCTTCAGCTTCAGAACGTTGTAGCTGAGCTGCGATTGGCGGCCGTTGACGCCCAGCTTCATACTTTTGACTACAGCGACCAGATCGGCGACGACGGACGTCGCCGTAGGCAGCTCTCCGGCGCCGGCGCCGTAGAACATCGTCTCTCCGACCGCTTCCCCGTGCACGTAGACCGCGTTAAATACGCCGTTCACCGATGCGATCGGGTGGCTCGTCTTGACCATCGTCGGCTGCACGCTGACGCTGATCAGATCGTCCTGGCGCTCGGCGATGCCGAGCAGCTTCACCTCGTATCCGAGGCGCTTCGCATAGCGAATGTCCTCCTGCGTCACGCCGCTGATGCCCTTAACGCTGACATGATCGAGCGCGACGTTGGAGCGAAAGCCGAGCGACGACAGGATCGTCATTTTGCGGGCCGCGTCCAGCCCTTCCACGTCGGAAGTCGGATCGGCCTCCGCGTATCCGAGCTCCTGGGCTTCCTTCAGCACTTCGGCGTAGGCCGCCCCCTCTTGGCTCATCTTCGTTAAAATATAATTGGTCGTCCCGTTGACGATGCCCATAATCTTCGTAATCCGATCCGAGGAGAAGCCTTCGATCAGCGTACGGATAATCGGGATTCCGCCGGCTACGCTCGCCTCGTAAAGCACGTCGCAGCCTCTCTCCCGGGCCTTCTCCAGAATTTCCGGTCCGTGCAGCGCCATCAGATCCTTGTTGGCCGTCACCACATGCTTGCCGCGTTCCAGCGCCTCGAGAATGTAGTCCTTCGTCTGGGCGATGCCGCCCATCACTTCGACGATCACGTCAATGTCCGGGTTTCTTACGATTTCCCACGGGTCCTCCGTCAGCTTCGAAGCGTCGACGGCAATGCTGCGCCCCTTGTTGCGATCCTTGACGAGAATTTGCGCGATCGAGATCGGCGATCCGACCTGATTGGACAGATCCTCCTGATGACCTTCTACGATTCTGACGACGCCCGTACCGACCGTTCCCAACCCAAGCAATCCTACTTTTACCGGCTTCATCTTGATTCCTCCGCTTCCAGCTGTCCGCTATCCTGATCGTTGCTTATTTAACTGCGCCCGACGACGCTTGCCCGCTTGACCCCGTCCTGCGAGCGGAGCCTTTCCAACAGCTCCGGCAGCGCTCCGCCCATTCTCGCCGTATCGATCGAGACGACGACGTTGGCCAGGCCTTGCAGCGGGATCGACTGAGAGATCGTCAATACGTTTCCTTCGCTCGAGGCCAAGATGCCCAGCACCTTGGACAGTACGCCAGAACGGTGCTCCAGATCCATCGACAACGTCGCGATCGACTCCCGGGAAGCTTGTTCGAGCAGGTAAACTCCGTCTTTGTATTTGTAGTAGGCGCTGCGGCTCAAGCCGACGCGCTCCGCGGCTTCGTGAACCGTCGCCGCGTCCCCCCGCCTGAGCAGCTCCTTCGCTTGCTCCGTCTTCAGTATCCCTTCCGGCAGCAAGTCCTCGCGGACGACGAAATAACGCTCCGCCATATTGCGTCCTCCCAAGAAAGACGAGTGTATATATATAGTGGACATTATAACGAAATGAACGGCTCGCGGCAATAGGCTTTCATAAAAAAAAGACCGCCCCGGGTCTCCTCTCCCGCAAGACAGTCTTCATAACCGGCCGTCGTTACTCGTCCTCGAATAAATACTCGTCCTTGCCGCCCTCGAAAAACTCGAACTCGAATTTCCCGATCCGGATCGTGTCGCCGTCCTTGGCGCCGCGCTTGCGAAGGGCGTCGTCGATGCCGAGCCCGCGCAGGATGCGGCCGAACCGCATCACCGCTTCGTAGGAGTTGAACTGCGTCCGGCGCATCAGCCGTTCGACGCCTTCGCTCTCGATAACGTACACCTCGTTGTCGCGAGCGATCGTGAACGCCATATCGTCGTTCGCCTCGTACCGGAAAACGACGCCTTCCTCGGCCTTCGCCTTCTGCTCCTCCGCTTCCTCCTCCGTCGTCTCGGGCAGAGATTCAAGCAGATCGGCTACCCGATGCAGCATCTCCCGGACCCCGCTCTTCGTCAAGGAGGAGATCGGCATAATCTCAATATCCGGTCTCAGGTTCGCCACTTGTTCCCGGAAAACGGCCAAATTCTCTTCCGCCTCCGGCATGTCCATTTTGTTGGCCGCGACAATCTGAGGGCGGTCGGCCAGCTTCGCGTTGTACAGTCTCAGCTCGTCATTGATTTTGACCCAATCGTCGAACGGATCCCGCCCTTCCATCCCCGACATATCGACGACATGCAGAATGACGCGAGTACGCTCGACGTGGCGCAGAAATTCATGCCCCAGCCCGACGCCCGTGTGGGCGCCCTCGATCAGACCCGGAAGATCGGCCATCACGAAGCTGCGCTCCTCGTCCAGATCGACGACGCCCAAGTTGGGCGTAATCGTCGTAAAATGGTAGGCGCCGATCTTCGGCTGAGCTGCCGAGACGACCGACAGCAGCGTCGATTTGCCCACGCTTGGAAAGCCGACCAGACCGACATCGGCCATCACCTTCAGCTCCAGCGTCACCCAGCGCTCCTGGCCTTCCTCGCCGTTCTCGGCGATGGCCGGAGCGGTGTTGACCGAGCTCTTGAAGCGGATATTCCCTCGCCCTCCGCGGCCGCCCTTGGCCACGACGACCTCCTGCCCGTGTCTCGTCAAGTCGGCGATCCGTTCCCCGGTGTCGTCGTCCGTGACGATCGTTCCGGGCGGGACGCGAACGATCATCGGCTCGGCGTTGGCGCCGTGCTGCGACTTGTTGCGCCCCTTCTCCCCTCGAGGCGCCTTGAAATGCTTCTGGTATCGAAAATCCATCAGCGTCCGCAAGCCTTCGTCCACGCGGAAGATGACGTCTCCTCCGTTGCCGCCGTCTCCGCCCGCCGGTCCGCCCTCGGGCACGTACAGCTCTCTGCGGAAAGCGACGAGACCGTCTCCTCCATTCCCGCCTTTAACAAATATTTTCGCCTTATCCACAAACATGATGTGTTCACTCCATTATGCCGACGGAGGAAAATGGAACACCATCTTCCGCCCTTGCGGGGAATTGTCCGCCGGCTCTATTTCCTCGTCCAGCCGTCCTGTTCCTTGCACGCATTTCTCCAATTCCTCGGTCATGCTGTCGGTCGCCGCCAGCTCCCCCCAATACTGCATGACGAGCTTCAACGCGTTCTTCTCCTGAGACAGAGCAAGCTTAAGCACGTTCTCGCCGCCTAACGGGACGGACGCGCGGAAGCGGATGACGTTCACGAGACCGATAATCGATCCGCACAGTCTCTCCGGAGCCAGCGGCAGCTTGTCAAAGCATACCCCGTCCTCGACGTCGACCTCCAGACGCATCGTGTCGCAGAACGTACGGAACGACAGCAGGTAGACCGACAATTCGGGGCAGCCGAGCTGGGAGACTTTGCTGTCCTGCTCCATTCTCGCTCTTATTCTGTCCACGACGTCGACCGCTTTATCGAGCTTGTTCAACCTTAAGTATCCGTATAAAATTTGCAGCTCGTTCATCCAATCGTGACGATGGTGGCTGAGCGTCCGAATGGTCGACAGCTGGGCTCGCGCCATCAGCTTCCCGCTCTGCTCGCGATGCCTGCCTCTTTGCCAGGCGGCGAACACGGCGAATACCGCCAATGTCCACAGCACGAATACGAATAACGGCCACCATGAACGAGGCCAGATCAGGACAGCCGCGGCAGGCAGTACCAGCGACGCGAGAGCCGCCGGCTCCTTCAGTGACATTTTCCCAAACCTCATGCTTGTATCCCCGTTTCGTGTATCCTCTCCGGCCAACGTTCGGAAGTCGCTCCCGTTCAGTATACCATGGAGGGACACGCGCGACCACGCCGGCCGGAACGTTGGCGATGCTCGCCGAATCGTCCATGCAAAAACCCCGACCAACGTGCATTGGCCGGGGTTCTGGATGCCCTATTAAACTTCAAGCGCGGCAGCTACCGGAGCTTGCGCTACAGGATAGACGCTCACTTTTTTGCGATCGCGTCCCAGACGCTCGAACTTCACGACGCCCGGCACCAGAGCGAACAGGGTGTCGTCTTTGCCGATGCCGACGTTCGTGCCCGGATGAATCTTCGTGCCGCGCTGGCGGTACAGAATACTTCCGGCCGTGACGATCTGCCCGTCGGCTCTCTTCGCGCCAAGGCGCTTGGATTGGCTGTCGCGTCCGTTCTTCGTCGATCCGACCCCTTTTTTCGAGGCGAATAACTGAAGATCTAACTTCAACATGGTGTCAACCTCCTTTTTGTTCAAAGGTTTCTTTTATGGTCACGTACTTGCCGTAGGATTCCACAATAGATTCGAGAGCGGCGACCATCCCTTCCAGCAGCAGCTGGACTTGATCGTTTCGCCGAGGGTCCGCGCAATGCGGCGCTTCCGCCTTGAGCAGCCCGGATTTCGATACCGCCTGGGGAGCCAGTCCCGTCAGCTTCTCGATCGCGTTGACCGCTCCGATCGTGACAGCCGATACGCCGGCGCAGACGATGTCCTTGCCGGGATCGTTATAATAAGCGTGCCCCGTTACGGTAAACCGTAAAATAGCCCTCTCGTCGTTGCGCACGATCGTAATCGCGATCATCTCGGCGGCCTCGCTTATGCCTTGATGCTCTCGATCGTCACTTTCGTGTACGGTTGACGATGGCCTTGCTTGCGCTTGTAGTTTTTCTTAGGCTTGTACTTGAAGACGATGATCTTCTCGCCTTTGACGTGCTGCTCGACTTTGCCGATTACGGCTGCTCCGGCAACCGTCGGGGCTCCCGTCGTCAGTCCTCCGTCTTTGGAGACGGCCAACACGTGGTCGAACGTCACGCTGTCTCCCGCGTTCGCGGAAAGCTTCTCGACGAAAATCACGTCGCCGGCTTGAACTTTGTACTGCTTGCCGCCCGTTTGAATAATTGCGTACATCTGGTGCACCTCCTTATGTCTAAGACTCGCCTCATAGGGTGTCGGATGCCGCGGCTTCGATGAGCTAGGACAGCGCCGATCTTGTCGACCCGGTGGAGTGCGGTTGTAGCCTGCATATCCTCAGATTGCACGCACTATAGGATTTTATCATATCGAGCTCGGTAATACAAGATAAATTATTTTCGTCCTTACTTGCCGTCAGCCCTCTATTATCGAACGTAAATTTTTCCGCTGCCTTTGCAAGCCGCGCAAGTCTCGTAGAAATAATTCATCGCGTTCTCCCGCGCCTTCTTGCGCGTCAGCTCCATCAGCCCGAGCCGCGTCCAGCCGACGACGAGGCATTTGGTGCGGTCGCGCTTCATGCGCGATTCCAGCCTCTGCTCGATCTGGTGGCGGTGCTCCTCCGTCTCCATGTCGATAAAATCGATAATGATGATGCCTCCGACGTCGCGCAGACGGAGCAGCCTGGCCACCTCGTCGGCCGCCTCTCCGTTCGTCTGGAAGACCGTCTCCTCCAGATCGACCGACCCGGTATATTTGCCTGTGTTGACATCGATGACCGTGAGCGCCTCCGTCTGCTCCCAGACGAGATAGCCGCCGCTCGGCAGCCATATTCTCGGCTGGAAGGCCTTGTCGAGCTGCTCCTTGATCCCGAATTTCTCGAAAAGAGGCTTCGACTCCCGGTACAGCTGTATCCGTCCTTCCAGAGCGGGAGCGGTCTGACGCAAATAAGCCCTCGCCTCCCGGGCGCTGGCCTCGTCGTCGATGATCAGCTGCTCGGTATCCGGAGTGATCACGTCTCTGACCATTCGGCCCACGAGTCCCGTGTCGCGATGCAGCTCGAACGGCGCGTGCGCATGCTTGCTGCGCTCGAGGATGCTCCGCCATACGTTCCGCAAGCCGTTCAAGTCCTCCTCCAGCGCCTCGCGGCTCTCTCCCTCCGCATTCGTCCGAAGGATGACGCCCTCCCCTTCCCGGCGGATCGACTCGGCCAAGCCCTTCAGCCGGCTTCGCTCCTGCTCCAGCTCGATCTTCTTCGATATGCCTATGTAATCCGCATCCGGCATATAGACAAGCCATCTCCCGGGAATCGAGTAGTGGGTCGTCACCCGGGCGCCCTTGCCCCCGAGCGGCTCCTTCATCACTTGAACGAGCAGTTCGTCGCCGGGCTTGAGCAACTCCCCGATCGGAGGCTTCTCCTTCGGCTGCTTGTCCAGGTGAGGATGCAGCACATCGTCCACGTAGAGAAACGCATTTTTGGACAAGCCGATATCGACGAAGGCGGCCTGCATGCCGGGCAGCACATTGACGACCCGCCCCTTGTACAGATTGCCGATCAGCGAGGCGCCTTCCGTCCGCTCCACGGCGAACTCCGTCAATACGCCGTCCTCCATCAGCGCCGATTGGGTGACATGATTCGAACAATGGATAAACAGCTGCTTCATGCATAACCTCCCTATCGGAACTTTTGTCCATGCTCCGCGTATTCTCCGTTCCTTTTATTCTACATGAAAAACCGCAAATCCGCATGCCCCGATGTCAGACGGCCGAGAAATCCGTCGATAATCGCCTTTTCGGGAACGACGCCGACGATTTTCCCCTGCCTCATAACGTATACCAGGTGATATTGCTCTTTCATATACAGCTTCAAAATGCGGGAAAGCGGCCGATTCTCGGAAATGACGATCGGCTGCGACAGCTTTCCCCGGTCAAAATGCTTCTCGGCCCTCTCGCTGCGATGCACGAGAAAGCGCAAAAAAACAAACGGTACGTTGCGGAAATACGTCCAATTCGAAGCGCAAAGGAAGAGGCCGACGGCCAGCAGGTTCAGATGAAGCAGCCCGCCCCGCGCGAGCGGATAGACCGAGGCCGCGACCATCAGACCGCTGAAGGCCAGGCTGATCTTGACGCTCCACATCAGCGTGCGGTGATACGGAATCTTCAAGCTCAGCCACGACTGCAAAATCCGTCCCCCGTCCAGCGGCAAAATCGGCAGCAAATTAAAAAGGGCGATCAGCGCGTTGGCACGCACGAAATCGTCCGACCAGGCCTCGTCGATCCAGCCCCAATATCCGAGCAGCCCGCCGATCGCCGCCAGAACGGCGTTCTGGGCCGGTCCGGCAGCGGCGACCCACAGCTCCTCCCGCACGGGAACCGAGCCCGCCTCCTCGACCTCCAGCACGCCTCCGAACGGCAGCAGCTTGATTTCCTTCACCGTCCAGCCGAAGCGCAGGGCGGCCGCCAGATGTCCGAGCTCGTGCCACATCACGATAAAGAACAGGGTGATGAGCTCCGCGAAGCGCCCGGTCGCGACCGAGCCGATCATGATGAGCACGAACAGCGGATGCAGACGGAGCGCGATTCCTCTCCATTTAATCAAAGGCGACCACTTCCGCCGGATCGAGTACGGTTCCGTTCTGCTGCACCGCGAAATAGAGCTTCGCCTCTCCGTTCGCGGCGGATCCGAGCCGGCCGAGCGTCTGTCCCGTTTCCACCCAATCGTTCGGCTGGACGTCCGACTCCGCCAAGCCTCCGTATACGGACAATACGTGGTTCGGATGCTGGACGAGAATCGTCACGCCCCCGGCCGGATCTTGCGCGACTTGCTGAACTTTGCCGGTATAGATGGCGAACACCTCGCTGCCGGCAGCCGCGGCCACCTGCATCCCGGTGCCGTTCGCCGCGAAAGTTTCCGCGACCGTTCCGCGGATCGGAACGGTCGTGTCCGCCGGATCGAGCAGCGCGGTCACCTCCCGCGTATCCGGCTCGTCGCGTCCGAACGGTAAAAAAGAGGGCGAGCCTCCGAACGTCTCTCCATACCAGGCCTCGATCGCACGGAAGTCCATGTCCTGCGTCACCGCTTCCGCCAGCCACATACGCGCCTCGGAGCTGCCGGGCAGCTCCAGTCTCGTCCAGCCCCAGAAGCCGGCCAAGGCGATCGACGCGATCGCGATTCTTGTGCCGACGCCGCGAAGGAAGCGGCCGGGATCCCTGCCTGCGGACGAGCCTCCTCCGGCGGGCGCGGAAGTCGGAGGAAGGCCTTTAAGCCCTTGCCAGCCGGGAACTTGTCCCGTCTTCATCCGCCGTTCCCGCTCTCTCCACCATAGCTCCGGATCCGGATCGGACGGCGAGGCCTCCGGACGGAAGCGCTCCTGGCCCGAATCCGAACGAGGCCGGTCGAATTCCGGTGATGCGCGCGTCTCGTTCCGAACGGTCGACCAGGAGACGTCGCGCGGACGGGCGTCCGCTTCGCCTCCGGCCTCGTCCGGCGGCCCGGCAGGCCGCCTTTCGGCCGATTGCCCTTCGATAAGCCGGGCGATCTTTTCCCGTCTTCGCTCGCGCACATTATTCCGTATTTGCATCGCCAGCCCTCCCTGTCCTCTTTTCTCTTATTACCTTATGGCGGACAAGGGGGGAATAGACCTGGGCGCAGCGGCGCGAGCAGCGCAAAGAAGCCGTCCTCTGGCATCGCCCGGATGACAGAAGGACGGCCCCGCTGCGGAGGAGTCCGGCCTGAAGACAAGCTTCGGATTAACCCGGTCTCGCAATCGTCACGAATCCAACTGGTACTTGTCTTGGTGCGCTTTAATGCTGAAAATGAGCCCGATCGACAGCATATTCAGCAGCAGCGAGGTGCCGCCGTAGCTGATGAAGGGCAGCGTGATGCCGGTAATCGGCATCAGGCCGAGCATCATGCCGATGTTCTGGAATACCTGGAATACCATCATCGTGGCGATGCCGATAATGATGAACGAGCCTCGTCGGTCGTAACACTGGTAGGCGATCAGAATCATTCGATAGATGAACAGGAAGTACAGCAGCAGAAGCAGGGCCGAGCCCTGGAAGCCGAACTCTTCGCCGATGACGACGAAGATCGAATCCGAATACGTATACGGAATAAACTTGCGGTTTTTGGACTCGCCCATCAGATAGCCGTCTCCGGACAGTCCCCCGGAGCCGATGGCGATCATCGCGTATTCCGATTGGCGCCTGGCGTCGGCCGACGCCTGCTCCGGATGGATGTACGTATTGATTCTCTCGTACCAATGGCCAAGCTTGCGATCCCGCAAATACGTCTCGATCTCGGAATTGTAGGAATTGAACAGCGTGACGAACAGCAGCAGACCGCCGACGACGGCCGCAAGTCCGATGACGACATACGAATATCTGACGTTGCCGATCCAGAGCATGCCGAGCACGATAAAAATGTAGATCATCGCGTTGCCCAGATCCGGCTGCAGCATGACGAGCAGAAACGGAACGAAGGCGAACGCCGCCACGGCCATGACGTCGGTGCGCATTCGGAGCGGATCGCCCTGCCTCCGTCCCATGATCGCGGCGATCGCGATAATGAGAAACAGCTTCATGATCTCCGCGGGCTGGAATGACACTTCTCCGAATTCAAACCAGCTTCGCGCCCCGTTCTTCGGCTCGACCAGCACGAAGATCAGCACCAGCATTATAATGCCGATGGCGTACCAGACATACCAGATTTTCAAGACAAGCCGGTAATCGACCAGCGTAGCGAGCAGGATGACGGCAAAACCGATCCCGTAGAAGATCAAGGTTTTAATATCGTGATTCACGTAAGCCGGGTTGTTGAACGTTGCGCTGCGGACGGCGATCGTGCTGATGCCCATAAACATCAGGAGAATGACCAGCATCATCCAGTCCATCTTCTTCAAGCGGTTAAGCAAAGCCGATCATCCCATTCCAAAAAACTTCTTTACTTTGCTGAATACGCCCGACTTCTCGTCCAGATGAGACAGGGGCACCGTCTCTCCCAAAATGCGCCGCGCGATGTTGCGGTAGGCGATAGCCGCCCGGGAATTCACATTCATGACGGTAGGCTCCCCGGAATGCGCCGCTTTAATGACGGACTCGTCGTCCGGCACGATCCCGATCAGATCGATGGCGAGCACTTGGCAAATCTCGTCCACCTCGAGCATGTCTCCGCTGCGGACGAGGCCCGGCCGGATCCGGTTGATCACCAGCTTGGGGGAGGGGAA
This sequence comes from Cohnella hongkongensis, assembly GCF_042654645.1. Lineage (NCBI taxonomy): Bacteria > Bacillati > Bacillota > Bacilli > Caryophanales > Paenibacillaceae > Cohnella > Cohnella hongkongensis. Next base: position 39,243 of record NZ_JBHSEP010000016.1, read on the forward strand.
ATGGCTCTTCTCCAACAGGCCGATGACGCGATCGGCGTCACGAACGGCGGCGTTCTCCGGCGTCGTGACGACGATCGCCTGGGTAGCGCCGGCGATGGCGTTGCGAAAGCCCTGCTCGATGCCGGCCGGACAGTCGATAATGATATAATCGAAATCCGGCTTCAGGCTTTCGACGATCTGACGAACCTGCTCCGGCGAAATGTCGTTCTTGTCCTTCGTCTGCGCTGCGGGAAGCATATACAGCTCGTCGAAGCGTTTATCCTTGATCAAAGCCTGATTGACCCGGCAGCGTCCTTCCGCCACGTCGATCAGATCGTACACGATCCGGTTCTCGAGCCCCATGACCACGTCCAGGTTGCGCAAACCGATGTCGGTATCCACCATGCAGACCTTCTGTCCCAGAATCGCCAAGGCCGTTCCCAGATTCGCCGACGTCGTCGTCTTGCCGACTCCGCCTTTGCCCGATGTGACAACGATCGCTTCTCCCATGATCTCTACACTCCTTTGAACAGCATAACTTCTTTGCGCTGGCGTCCCAGACTCGTCAGCTTGTCTATGGCCATCGCGCCTTCGCGCAGAAACGCGTATTCCATCCACGGCTCGGCCGACGTCCATTCGTCGGGGGGACGGCTGATGACGTCGGCGATGCGCAGCTGGGTCGGACGCATGAGCGAGGCGGCGATGATCGCCTCCTCGTTGCCCGTCGTCCCCGCATGCACGCTGCCCCTCAGCGCCCCCAGCACGTATACGTCTCCGCTGCAGCGGACCGTGCCGCCCGGATTGACGTCCCCGATCAGCAGCAGATGACCGTCGTACTCGACCGTTTGACCGGATCTGACCATTCCGGTCATCGTGTGCAGAAGAGGAACCGACTCCGCTTCCGGATCGGCGTCCGGCGGATCGCTCTCGATCGACTGGATAAGCAGATTGCCCTGCTTGCGGAAGATCGCCCGGATGCGTTCCTTGCCCTCTTCGTTTAACTGCCTGGCGCCAAGCTTTATGAAAATATGCACGATCGGCCCGTTGAACTGCTGACCGTGCTTATCCAGTTTCGCGTTTAACTCGTCGAGCAGCTCGACGAAGTCGCATCGGTCGTCCAGCAGGAATACGAGTCCTTCCTTGACGCCTTTGATCGTTATGATAGATTTGCCCGTCACGATGCCCGCTCCTCCCTACGCTAATTGAAATTCGGCTTCGCGAAGCGGAATTCCTGCCTGCCGGATTAAACATCGTCCTATTCCGGGCTGTCCTCGCCCGAGGAATGCGCGGGTTTGACCAGATAGCGGCGCACCGGAACGTACATCAGAAGCGCGATCAGAAGCTGCAGGAGCGCGGTCGGCGCCACCTGCCAGTAGAAGACGTGCGCGAACTCCAATTCCGTCAGTCGAAACAGCTTATAGATGAAATAGACGACGGAATCGAGCAGCAGACCGAACACGAGCACCGCCCACGAGAACAGGTTGACCGTATAGCTTTTGTATTCCGAGAGCAGGCCGGCGAGATACCCGATCAGGCCCATGCCGAAGCCGTAGGGGCCTACAAGGTGACCGTAGGCCAGCACGTCCTGAAGCAGCCCGAAGCCGAGCCCGAACAGGAAGGCGGGATGGCGTCCCGCATAGCCGGCTACGAATATCGTTAAAACAAACGTGAGATGAGGCAGCAGCCTGTCGCTCCAGCCCGGCGGAATCAGCCAGGGCACGATCGCGTTTTCCGCGACGACGAGCGCGAGCCCCAGCAGAATCGCCCAGTTGATGCGCATGCTCACGGCTCATCCACCTCTGGCACGACGATGACGAACACGTCCCGGAGATGCTCGAATTGGGCCGCCGGCTCGATCGTCGCCGTATACGTCAATCCGAAATCGCCGACCTGGCTGCTCTTGACCTTGCCGATAATGATTCCTTTCGGGAACAGGCTGCCGAGTCCGGACGTAATGACCGTGTCTCCGTCCACCGGTTTGTCCTTTTCCTCGATCTTGGACATGAGCAGCGTTTTCGTTTCCTCGTCGTATTCGATAATTCCGAAAGAGTCCGGCTTGCTGAGGAAGGTTGCGGATACGGGAGTTCCTTTGGACGAGCTCGGGTCCAAATTCGTAATCAACGTGACGGTGGACGTGAAATTTTTGACCTTGCTCACGAGCCCGACCAGCCCGTCCGAGGTACGGACCGCCATTTCCGGTTGGACCCCGTTCTTGCTTCCGAGGTTGATCGTAATCGTCTTCTCGTATGGATTGGACGTGCTGCCGACGACCTGCGCAGGCAGGTAGCGGTAGTTGTCCATGTTTTTCTGACGCTCCGTGAAGCCCAGCAGCTCCTCCAGCTCCCTGTTTCTCGCTTCGAGCATGTTGAACTTGATTTGGTCCTGCGTATACTGGGCGACCGTCTGACGGAACTGTTCGTTCTCCTTATAGACGTCGGAAAGCCGGCCGAGATCGCGGAAGAAATCCGCGACCGCTCCGACCGGCCGGTAGAACACTCCTTGCACAGTCCCGAAAGCATCGTTCACGAATTTCTCCGGCCAAGTCAGTCGGGTCCGGCCTAACGTAAACCCCATGAGGGCGATAAATACGATTAGACCGATCATGAGAATAAACAAACGCTTGTTGCGCATTAAGCGAAAGATCGCGCTCACCTGCTTTCCCGTCCTGTAAATTTATCGGCTGGATCGGGATGCTCCGCCCTTGGACTTGAACAGATGGATGTTCTCCAGCGCGCGGCCGGTGCCGATCGCCACGCAGTCGAGCGGATGCTCCGCGACGAGCACGGGCATTCCCGTCTCCCGGGCGAGCATCTTGTCCAAATTGCGAAGCAGCGCTCCGCCGCCTGTCAATACGATGCCGCGATCCATAATGTCGGCGGACAGCTCCGGAGGACACTTCTCCAGCGTCGCCTTAACCGCCTCGATAATCGAATTGACCGTATCGGACAACGCTTCCGTAATCTCGTCCGACGTAATCGCCAACGTCTTCGGCAGCCCCGTCACGAGATCGCGGCCGCGAATCTCGATCGATTCGACCTTGTCCAGAGGCAGGGCGGAGCCGATCTCCATCTTAAGCTGCTCGGACGTCCTCTCGCCGATCATCAGATTGTACAGCCGCTTAATATAAGCGATGACCGCATCGTCCATCTCGTCTCCGGCGATGCGGATCGACTTGCTCGTGACGATGCCTCCGAGGGAGATAACGGCCACTTCCGTCGTGCCTCCGCCGATGTCGACGACCATGCTTCCGGTCGGCTCCCATACCGGCAGGTCCGCGCCGATCGCCGCGGCGAAAGGCTCCTCGATAATGTAAGCCTCCCTCGCTCCGGCTTGCTTGGTCGCGTCCTCCACCGCGCGCTTCTCGACGGCGGTAATGCCGGACGGCACGCACACCATCACGTTCGGGTGGCGCGGGAACATCGCCCGCGGCTTCTGCGCCTTGCGGATGAAATACTTGATCATCGTCGCCGTCGTCTCGAAATCCGCGATCACCCCGTCCTTCATCGGACGGATGGCCACGATATTCCCCGGCGTACGGCCGATCATCTTTTTCGCATCGGAGCCTACGGCTTCAATTTTCTTTGTATCGGTACGCAGAGCAACCACGGACGGCTCTCTGACGACGATTCCTTTGCCCTTCATGTACACCAGCGTATTAGCGGTTCCGAGATCGATGCCCAGATCCCGCGTGAATCCTCCAACCATTCTGCTACCTCCTGCTATGACCGCGACTGCTAGGGTTGACGCTCAGGCTGCGTGTCAGTCGTCGGGACAATCTTATTTATTATATTATAAGCAGCCCATCTCCTTCAAACTAATAAAGCGGCTGTCACCGATTACCAGATGATCGAGAAGCTCGATGCCGAGAAGCTCTCCGCTCTCTCTCAGACGCCTCGTGATTTGAAGGTCCTCCGCGCTCGGCGTCGGATCGCCGCTGGGGTGATTGTGGGCGCAGAGGATCGATGCGCTGCTGCGCCTGATGGCGGCCTTAAACACTTCTCTCGGATGAACGATGGAGGCGTTCAGGCTGCCAATGGACAGCGTCTGACGGCCGATGACCTGGTTTTTGGTATTGAGGAACAGGCATACGAAATGCTCCTCCCGGTAGTGCCTCATCTCCTCCATGAGAAGATCGGCGGCGTCCTGGGGGCAAGTGATCTTGACCGTCTCCGGCAGCCTGGAGCGGGCGATTCTTCTCCCGAGCTCGATGGAGGCTTGAAGCTGAAGCGCCTTGGCGGGACCGATCCCGCGAATGTGGATCAGATCCTCCCAGCCGCTCTCCGCCAGCCCTCTCAGCCCGCGGCACTCGTTCAGAATGCGCTGGGCCAGATGCACGGCGGACTCGTTCGAAGTGCCGGTGCGCAGCAGAATGGCCAGCAGCTCGGCGTGGCTAAGCGCCTGGGCGCCGTGCTGCTGCATGCGTTCTCTCGGGCGCTCCCCGGAAGGCAGCTCCCTCAATCGAAGCGATCTTTGCTCCAATGAAACAACCTGCTTTCATGACCGCGTCGGCCGCGGAATTGGCTTCGTCTTTCAAGGAATCGCAAGCTCGAACTGCTCCAGCAGCACCGCCAGAAGAGAGACGGGCAATCCGACGACGTTGAAGTAATCGCCTTCGATCGATTCGACGAGCACGGACCCGAGTTCCTGTATGCCGTAAGCTCCGGCTTTGTCCATCGGTTCCCCCGTCGCGACGTAGCGGGCGATCTGCTCCTCCGTCAGAGCCCTCATCCGAACTTTCGTCACCCGATGGGAGGTGGCCGTCCTGCCGTCGGACGATCGGATGCAGGACACTCCGGTATAGACCTCGTGAACGCGGCCGGCAAGCTGCCGAAGCATGCCCCTGGCCTCCTGCTCGTCTCTAGGCTTTCCCATGATCTGGCCGTTCAACACGACAATCGTGTCGCTTCCCACGATAATAGACGATTCATCCGGCTGTTCGGTTAGCTTCTGCCTGACCGCCTGCGCCTTGCGCCGGCTCAATTCCTCGACGATCTCGCGCGGAGACCATTCCTCCGGCGTCCTCTCGTCGGCTCCGCTGGGGATAATCCGCACGGGCAGGCCGAGCAAGGAGATCAATTCCTGCCTTCTCGGCGAAGAGGAGGCCAGCACGAGAACGGCTGCGGCTTGCTTCACGGACGGCATGCTTTTTTTCTTCCTTTCGAATTACATTTTGCGGTACAGCCAGATCGCGGCGGCAGCGCCAATCACGCTGAGCAGACTGAGGCGAACTTCGAGATTCAGGCTGTACTTGACCACGGACAGATCGGCGGCCGGCGACCAGCTGACCTCCAGGGAACGGGTCAGAAAAGAAAGGCCCGGAACCTCCTGCAGCCAATTGGCGAGCAGAGCGCCGGCGAGCAGCCCGAGAAAAAGAAACAACAGCAGAATCCATCCGTTTTTCTTCATTTTTCCCCGTCTCCCACCATTTTTTGACACCCGTCCTTTCATTATACGTCCCTCGGACAAGTCGCACAACGTGTAAAACGAAAGACAGCCTGAGCGATGCAGGCTGTCCCGTCCTAAAGTCCCGATACCGCGTTCGCAGCCCGGAGAGGGGTCCCAAACCGGGACGCTCCGCGCCTCCCCGACCAGGCCCGGCCATTAGCTTTGAACGCCTGGCCGGAGCGCTTCCCGAAGACGGCGCTCCGCGAGCAGCGCGTTCATCGCCGACGTCTGCATATTCCACAGCTGCTTCCGGGAAGGCTCCTTGACGTATTCGTCCATCGCCGCCTCTCCCGCCGAGAGCGCCTGCGCGATCCGCGCCGCTTCGTCCGCCGCCTGGCCTCCCCATCCCCCTTCGCGCGCGGATGCGGTCCGCCATCGCAGCTTCGCCGCCTGCCATTCCGCCAGCCTTTTGTCGCTGAGCGCGGCCGGCTGCCGCTCCTGCAGCCCCGTCCCCGACACGCGGACAAGCTCTCGGATCATCGCCGAGGAAGCGTCGAAATATTCGGCGTCTTCCGCCGTCAGCTCGCCTGCGCCGACCCGAAGCGCCGAACTTTCGAGCGGCTTGATGTAGATATCCATGCCGGACATCTGCGCGGCCAGCAGCTCGGCCTCCTCCTTCGTCAGCGTCGCCGCGGCGTAAACCCGATATCCGTCGTTCTCTTCCGTTCCCCACGAGTAGCCCTTGTCCTTCAACTGCTTGGCGGCCGCCTCCATGCTCTCCGCGCTCTGGAAGACGCCGTATTGCAGCATAAAGTAGCGTTCCGGCGCCACTTCGCCGAGCGCGGGGACGGCGGCTTCTCCGCTAGCCGGAACGGATCTCTCGGACGCGCCCGCCGTCTCGGTTGCGGCGGACGGTCCGCTCGGCTGCGCCGGGAGCCCCGTCGCTTCCGAACTCGCCGTTCCCGGAAACAGCGGCTCGCCCGTAAACAGGCCGAGCACCATGTAGCCGAACAGCACGCCCGTCGCGATAGCGCCGGCCACGGACAGAACGACTCGGCCCCATGACGGCCCCCGCTCGCGCACGATCTCCGTCGTCGCGATCGAATCGTACCACCCGTTGTTCGCTCCGAACCGATTCCCTTCGGCCGTCCCGTCCGGAGCCTCGCCGAGCTTGTCCTCCATCCATTCCAGCACGGAGACGTCCTGAACGCCACTTTGACCGGGCTTAGGGCGGGAGGAAAAGGCGGTCTCGGACAGAAGCGGGCCGGAGCCGTCGGACTTCCGGATTATTTCCTCCAGCGCGTGAATGTCGTCTTGAAACGGACTGTTCCAGGCTTCGAATTTCGCCGACGCCGGGGAGGGCTCCACGCGGGTCTCCGGCGTGATTTCTATCGGGTCGGCTTTGCCGGGGGCAGGCAGTTCGATCGGCTTCGTCTTCGGCTTGACCGGGGGTTCGAAGCGAATGGTCATTCTGGCATTGGATCGCATGCGAAGTCTCTCCTTGTCCTATAATCTATGAAATTAGGATATGAGAGAAGAGAGACAAATATGAACAAAAAACCGCCCCGCTCGGTTGAACGAATCTCCGTCGGGAGACCGTATTCGACCATCGGGGCAGTTCAGGCCGCAGGGCGGTTCATGTTATTCGGCTTCGCGCTCCTTAAGCAGACGGGACAGCTCGACGGACGTTTTCCAGATATCTCCAGCTCCCATCGTCAGCACGAGATCTCCGGGAGCGGCCCGCTCGGCCAGAATGTCGCGCACCTCTTCCTTCGTCGGAACGTACGACACGTTGGGATTGCTGTTCTCCGCTATGAGCTCCACAAGCTTGCGAGAGCTGACGCCTTCTATTCTCTGCTCGCCCGCCGGAGAGTAGATGTCGGTAATGAACACTTCGTCCGCATCGGCGAACGCCCGGCTGAACGCATCGAGCAGGAAATACGTCCTCGTGTACCGCTGCGGCTGAAATACGGCGATAATGCGCTTGCCGGTCGCTTTCGCGGCTTGAATCGTCGCCTGAATCTCCGTCGGATGATGGGCATAGTCGTCGATGACCAGCATGTCCTTCACTTCTCCAAGCACTTGAAACCGGCGCTTGGCTCCGCGGAACTCCTTGATCGCTTCCGCGATCGCCCCGAACGGCGCGCCCGCCTCCAAGCATACGATAACGGTAGCCAAAGCGTTGTATACGTTATGGCGTCCGGGAACGGACAGATCCACCCGGCCGAGCACCCGATCGCGGCGGCTCACCGTGAACGAAACGCAGCGGTCCCCCAGCTCGACGTCGGTCGCCCTGTACTCCGCATCCTCCGACTCCATGCCGTATGAAACGACACGTCTGTCTTTTACCTGCGGCAGCAGCTCCCGAACGTTCTCGTCGTCCGCGCAGACGACGGCGCAGCCGCCCGGCTTGATGTTGCGCAGGAACGAGACGTAGGCGGCCTTCAGCTTATTGAAGTCGCCGTCGTAATTTTCCAGGTGATCGGCCTCGACGTTCGTAACGACGCCGATCGCCGACTCGTACTGCAGGAACGAGCCGTCGCTCTCGTCCGCTTCCGCCACGACGAACCGGCCCTTGCCCGCCTTCGCGTTCGTGCCGACGTTCACAATCTCTCCGCCGATAATGTATGTCGGATCGAGTCCGCAATTTTCCATGACGAGAGCGATCATCGACGAGGTGGTCGTTTTGCCGTGGGCGCCCGCAACCGCAATTCCCATGCGGGCATTAAGAAGACGGGCCAGCATCTGGGCCCGGTGCAGTACGGGAATATTAAGCTGCTCCGCCTGCTGGCGCTCGACGTTATCCTTGGACAACGCCGTCGAATAGACGACGAGATCGGCTCCCCGGACGTTCTCCGGCTCGTGGCCGATATAGATTTGAGCCCCTTTGGCGGCCAGCTTGTCGGTCAGTTCCTGGCTCGCCACGTCGGAGCCCGACACCCGGTAGCCCATCTCCAGCATGACGCGGGCGATGGCGCTCATGCCGTAGCCTCCGATGCCGATAAAATGCACATGCTCTGCAGTTCGCAACAACGCTTCACCAGCCTTTTTCAGATTTCGTTCCTTGGAGCAGCCATGAACGGACGTCCGCGATCAGGTACAGCGTACCGGTAATCACGTTCAGCGCACTCCCGTTCCCGGCAGACGATGAAGCTCCCAGCAGCAATTCCAACGCGCGCCGCCAATCCGGCTCGACGACGATGGCGGGAGAGCGTCCCAGCTCGTCGCCGACCCGCTTCGCCACGGACGCAAGCTCGGCGGCGTTCATTTTTTTATGAAAATCGGGTTCCGTGATCACAAGCGTATCCACCAATGGTAGTATATGCCGTAATGAATGTTCATGATTCTTATTCGGCATCATCGCGATCATCGCATTTAACCGGTCGTACGCATAGACGTCCCGCAGAGCCCGGCTCAGCGCCTCCATCCCTTCCGGGTTGTGCGCGCCGTCGAGCAGAATGCGCGGGTCATTCGACACCATCTCCAGACGTCCGGGCCATACCGTCTCCCGCAGCCCGGCTTCCAGCTGCTCGTCGTCGACGATGAGGGCATAGTACTGCCGCAGCACCTCGAGCGTCATGACGGCCGTCGCCGCATTCGCGACCTGATGCTCGCCGTTCAGCCGGATTGTCAGCGATGGAATCTCGCGGAACGGACTGCGGAAGGAGAAACGCTGCTCGTCCTCGGCGACGGACAGCGCTTCGAAGAAGAACTGCTCCCCCGCCCGGTATAATGTCGCCTGACGCGAACGGGCCGTCTCTTCGACGACCTGCACCGCTTCCGGCTGGGCGACCGCCGAGACGACCGGAACGCCCGACTTGATGATGCCCGCTTTCTCGCGGGCGATATCGGCGAGCGTCGGACCGAGAACGTCCATATGGTCGTGGCCGACGTTCGTCACGACGCTAATGACCGGAACGACGACGTTCGTGACGTCCAATCGCCCTCCCAAACCGGTTTCCCAGACGACGTAGTCGGGAAAGGCAACGGTGCCGTAGTAAAGAATCGCCAGCGCGGTCGTCACCTCGAACATCGTGAGCGGGCCGAGCTCGCTTGCGGCAAGCTCGTCCGCCGCCGGCTTCAGCCGGTTCGCCAGCCGGACCAGATGCTCGTCCGGGATGTCCTGCCCGTTATATTGCAGACGGTTGGAATAGGAAGTGAGGTACGGAGACGTGAACGTCCCCACATCGTAGCCGCTCTTCAGCAGAACGCTCGTCAAAAACGCGCATACCGAGCCCTTCCCGTTCGTCCCCGCCACGTGAATAAATTTAAGTCTGCGCTCGGGATGGTTGAACCGCTCCATCAGCGAGCGGATTCGATCCAGGCCGGGACGGATGCCGAAAGCGGTCAATCCGGTAATCCACGCCATCGCCTCCTCCGCCGTGCGAAAGGCCGCCTCTTCCGTCGGTTTGTCATTCGTCATGTTGCCTTGCGCCTCCCGTCATCCTTGCAGCTCCGCAATTCTTGCCAATACCTTGTCCCTTTTGTCGCGGTAATCCTCGCCCTTGGCCCGTTCCTGCTCGACGACGTGAGCCGGCGCTTTGGCGAGATAGCCTTCGTTGGCCAGCTTTTTCTCGACCCGCTGAACCTCCGCGTTCAGATGCTCCAGTTCCTTGTTCAGCCGGGCAATCTCCTGCGCGATATCGATCAGACCGGCCAGCGGCAAATACAGCTCTGCGCCGGTGACGATCGCCGTCATCGCTTTGTCCGGCGGCGTCAGCGCGCGATCCAGCGTATACGCGGACGTGTTGCAGAACCGCTGAATATAGATCTCGTTCCGCGAGAATATCGCTTCCTCCGCCTCTCCCGTCGGCTTCAGCAGCAGCTCGACCTTCTTGCCCGGGGAGACGTTCACTTCCGCGCGAATGTTGCGCACGGCGCGAATCGCCTCCATCAGCAGCTCCATCTCCTTGACCGAGCCCGGCGCCTCGAATTCCGCGCGGTACTCCGGCCAAGCGGCCAGCATAATCGTATCGCCCGGCTCGTGAGGCAGATGCTGCCAGATTTCCTCGGACAAGAAAGGCATAAAAGGATGCAGCAGCCGCAGCGTCCGGTCGAGCACGTAGGCCAGCACCGATTGGGTGCTGCGCTTGGCCTCCTCGTTCTCCCCGTAGAGCGTCAGCTTGGCAAACTCGATATACCAGTCGCAAAGATCGTCCCAGATGAAGTTGTACAGCAGGCGGCCCGTCTCCCCGAACTCGTAGCTTTCCATCAGGCGGGTCACGTCGCGGGCGGTCTCGTTAAAACGGTGCAGAACCCAGCGGTCGGCCGTCGACAGCTCGCCGCGCAGGTCGATCCGCTCGTAGCCGAAGCCTTCCAGATTCATCAGCGCGAACCGGGAGGCGTTCCAGATTTTGTTCGCAAAGTTGCGCGCCTGCTCGACCTTCTCGAAGCGGAAGCGCAAATCCTGTCCCGGCGTGCTGCCGGTCGAGATCATGTACCGCATCGCATCCGCGCCGTACTTCTCGATGACCTCCAGCGGATCGACGCCGTTGCCGAGCGATTTGGACATTTTGCGGCCTTCCGCGTCGCGGACGAGGCCGTGAATGAGCACGTCCTTGAACGGAATGCGGTCCGTAAATTCCAGCGCGGTGAAAATCATCCGGGCGACCCAGAAGTAGATGATGTCGTAGCCGGTAACGAGCACGTCCGTCGGGTAGTAGCGCTTGAAATCGTCGCTCTCCTCCGGCCAGCCCAGCGTGGAGAACGGCCAGAGGGCGGAGCTGAACCACGTGTCGAGCACGTCGTTGTCCTGCTTCCACGGGGAGCCGGGCTCCTCCGCGCCTGCGGGCGCCTCCATGCCGACGTGAATCTCTCCGGTCGTCTCGTGGTACCAGGCCGGAATCCGGTGGCCCCACCAGAGTTGTCGGGAGATGCACCAGTCGCGCACGTTCTCGATCCAGTGGAGATAAATTTTCTCGAACCGCTCCGGCACGAAGCGGACGCCTGCTCCGGATTTCTGCGAGGCGATCGCCTGCTCGGACAGCGGCTTCATGCTGACGAACCATTGCGTGGACAAATACGGCTCGACGACGGCGCCCGAACGCTCGCTGTGCCCGACCTGGTGCACATGGTCCTCGATCAGAACGCAGACGCCTTGCTCCTGCAAATCCTTAACGAGCGCCTTGCGGCACTCCGCCCGGTCCATGCCTTCGTACGGACCGGCGAATTCGTTCATGCGGCCGCCTTCGTCCATGACCGTAATTTGCGGCAGGGCGTGTCTGGCGCCGACCTCGAAGTCGTTCGGGTCGTGCGCCGGCGTAATCTTGACCGCGCCGCTGCCAAATTCCTTGTCGACGTACTCGTCGCCGATAATCGGAATTTCGCGGTTTACGATCGGCAGCACAATCGTTCGGCCGATCAGATGCTTGTAACGCTCGTCTTCCGGATGAACGGCGACCGCGGTGTCTCCGAGCATCGTCTCCGGACGCGTTGTAGCGACCGTAATCGATCCGCTTCCGTCGGAGAGCGGATAGCGGAGATGGTACAGATGCCCGTTCACTTCCTTATATTCGACCTCGATGTCCGACAGCGCGGTTCGCGCCGCCGGATCCCAGTTGATAATCCGCTTGCCGCGATAGATCAGCCCTTTTTCGTACAGACGAACGAACACTTCGCGAACGGCTTTCGACAGCCCTTCGTCCAGCGTAAACCGCTCGCGCGAATAGTCGAGGCTCAGACCCATTTTCGACCATTGGTCGCGGATCGTTCCGGCATAGAGCTCCTTCCATTCCCACACCTTCTCTAGGAACGCTTCGCGGCCCAGATCGTAGCGGCTCTTGCCCTCTTCGCGGAGCTTCTGCTCCACCTTGGTCTGGGTCGCGATGCCGGCGTGGTCGGTCCCCGGCAGCCACAGGGCGTCAAAGCCCTGCATCCGCTTGAAGCGGATCAGAATATCCTGAAGCGTAAAATCGAGCGCATGCCCGATATGCAGCATGCCGGTGACGTTGGGCGGGGGGATGACAATCGTGTATTTGGGAGCGTCGGGGCGACGTCCGGCTTGAAAATACCCGCTCTTCAGCCAATGGTCGTACCATTTGCGCTCGGCGCTTGTCGGGTCGTAGGTCGTCGGCATTTCGACGTTCGGGCTTTTCGTGGATTCGGACATGTGTGGCACTACCTCCATAGAGACATCGATTCGCTGTTGGCTTGCGGCTCGGATCGGCTTCGGCGCCTTCACGAACCGCCAAAAAATACAAAAACCTCCCGTCGCAAAGGACGAAAGGTCAACTTCCGTGGTACCACCTTCGTTCCGTCCGGCCGGCTTGCGGACCGTAACGGCACTCGACGCAAAGTAACGGTTGCGACCGTCCCGTTCTACTTGGCCGACGAAGCGGCGGATTTCGAACCCGGGAAACTCCAGGGCGACTCGCAGACAGCGCAATGCCTGCGGAACCTCTCAGCGCTGCATGACAGCGGTCCCGCTCTCTGACGGATGTTCTGACTGCTCTTCCCTATCCTCGTTATTGTAACTTATTTTACCTTTCCCCTCTATGAGAGTCAATATGGAGGCGCAGCGAAAAAAGACCGGCGCTCGATAGAATCGAACGCCGGTCGGATGAGATGGCGAATTACGGAATATAGAGCACCTGGCCCTCGGACAAATAAGGCTCCTGCAGTCGATTGTACAGTTGAAGCTCACGCGATTGAAGGTTGTAGCGGCTGGCGATCGCTTCGAGCGTCTCTTCCTTCTGGACGATGCACATCTTGACCGTGCGGAAGGACTGCGCCTCCGAGCCGCTGCCGAGGAATAGCCGCGTCCATTCGATCTCGTCGCCGGAGAGCGCGCTCTGCGCGGAAGCCTGGGCCTGCTGCGCCTGCTGCTCCGCTTGCGCTTCCGCCTCCTGAATGCGCAGTTGGGCTTCGCGCCTGGCGCCTTTTTCTCCGAGCTGCGAAAGCAGACCGACTCCCGAAGGCTGAGACGGCGCAGCCGCGTCGAGCGGCTTGCCTCCCAAGGCGACTCGCAAATCCGGCTTCTCTTCGATCGCCGGCGGCTCAGGCTCGGCCTGCAGCGCCGGCTCGACCTCCTGCTCCGGGTCTGCCTCCGCCGGCTGCTCCGAAACGGCCGGCCGCTCCTCCGACAAGTCCCCCCACGGAACGCCCTCGCCGGAGGCGGGCGATTGAGCCTCCTTAGTCTCCTGAGCTTGAACGGCCTCCGCCGGCTCCCCCCTGGACTCCTCCAGGTTCTGGAACATCGACAGCCAGCTGCTCTCCTTGGCTTCCTTCGAAGCGTCATGAGCCAGCGTCGCGTCCGTCTCCTCCTGCAAGCCCCACTCGTCAACCCGCTCCGGTTCGGCCAGCTCTCGGGCCGGCAGCAGCGAAGGCTCCTCGCCGGTCGGCTCCCCGGCCTCTTTCCCGCTCGTCTCCTCCGGCACGGCTTGCGATTCCGCCGCCCGGAACGCCGAAGCGTCGAGTTCTTGGTCCGCCTCCGCCGGAGCCTGGTGGACGACCGTAAAGCTGTCGTCGCGCCATACCGGGCTCTGGGCGGCCTGCACTTGCAGTCCGCGCAGCGCAAGCACACCGGTTACGTTAAGAGAGCGGGTCGTCAGCAGATCCACGTCGAAGTTATCGATCTCGACCGCAAGCTCCTCTACGCTTTGAATCCGGTTATGGGGAAGCGCAATCTCGACCGGAATCCAGTGCTCGAGCTGGGACAGGCCCGCATTCGCCTGCGACCGGTACACTCCCGACAGGAGCAGATGCCCTCTCAACAGCACCTGGTCGTCCTGGGGCAAGGCTTGCATATGAGGCACCAATTCGATTTCTTCCAGCTCTTCTATTGCGGCCACATCGTCAGGCAGGTGCACGCGCTCGTAAATGTCGAATCGCAGCCCGTTTAACTGATCCGTCACGACGAAGTCCTCCTTTCGGCAATTAGCGTCCGGCCGCGGCCGGCACCTATGCAAATTCACTAATTATCTATATGCCGGGGATGGGCGGGCATGCCTTGAAAATGCAAACAACCCCTGGCCTTTTTTTAAGGCAGGGGTCGCGACGAAAGGCTCCGTTAAAGCGCGGCCAGCGCCGTCCGGTGCGCCTCGATCGTCAGATCGATATCGCGCTCGGTGTGGGCGATGGACACGAACCAGCCCTCGAAAGGTGAAGGAGCGATGTTGACGCCGTTGTCCAGCAGCCGCCGGAACACGCTGCGGAACCGCTCCGTATCCGATGTCCGGGCGACGTCGTAATTGATGACTGCCTGATCCGTGAAGAACGGACACACCATGGAGCCGACGCGGTTGATCGTCATCGGGACGCCGCAGGCTTCGGCATTGCGCAGCAGACCGGCTTCCAGCCGGCCGGACAGCCGCTCCAGAAGCTGGTAAGCTTCCTCCGTCATCAGCTTGAGCGTCGTGTAGCCTGCAGCCATCGCCAGCGGATTGCCCGACAGCGTTCCGGCCTGATAGATCGGACCGACCGGAGCCATATGCTCCATAATCTCCCGCTTGCCGCCGTATGCGCCGACTGGGAGGCCTCCGCCGATCACCTTGCCGAGACAGGTCAAATCCGGCGTAATGCCGTACAAGCCCTGCGCGCAGTGAAGATGCACCCGGAAGCCCGTCATCACTTCGTCGAAAATCAGCAGGCTGCCGTATTGCGAGGTCAGCTCCCGAAGTCCGGCCAGGAAGCCCGGCAGCGGCGGTACGACGCCCATGTTGCCCGCGACCGGCTCGACGATCACCGCTGCGATATCTTCGCCGTACCGCTCGAAGGCCAGCTTCGTCGAATCGAGATCGTTATAGGGAACGGTCAGCGTATGGGAAGCCACGCTCTCCGGCACGCCCGGACTGTCCGGCAGCCCCAGCGTGGCGACGCCGGAGCCCGCCTTGATCAGCAGGCTGTCCGCATGACCGTGATAAGAGCCCTCGAACTTCAAAATTTTGCTTCTATTCGTATACCCGCGCGCCAGCCGCAGAGCGCTCATCGTCGCTTCCGTGCCGGAATTGACCATGCGCACGACCTCCACGGAGGGCACCCGTTCGCACACAAGCTCGGCCATTCGCGTCTCCAGCTCGGTCGGCGCCCCGAAGCTCGTTCCTTTCTCCGCCGTGCGCTTGATCGCTTCGACGACTTCTGGATGGGCGTGGCCCGCGATCAGCGGCCCCCAAGACAGCACGTAGTCGATGTAAGTCTGGCCGTCGATGTCCGTAATCCGGCTTCCTTCGCCCCGATCGACGACAAGCGGGGTCAGGCCCACCGACTTGAACGCCCGCACCGGACTGTTCACGCCTCCCGGAATGACGCTCTTGGCGCGCTCGAACTCCGCCTTGGAACGGGAGTCGACGCGAATTCGCTGATTTTCGCTCATTTTCGTCACATCCTACTATCAGAATTGGAAAAGGCTGTGTTAAACTGGATACGCGCCATTAAACCGTCCAACCAACCCTACATAGAGCAGGAGTGACGATTCCATGATTGAATGGCTGAAAAAGGTGTCGCTGTTCGATAATCTGAACGACGAGCAGCTGGAGCACGTGCTCCGCATCTCCCAGAGAAAGACGTTCCCCGCCGGAACTTTGCTGTTCCAGGAGAAGGAGCTGGGCCTCGCCTTCTATGTCGTGCTCAGCGGCTCGATCAAGCTGTTCACGAGAGGCGGGAACGGCGAGGAGAAAATATTGTCGCTGGTCAGCAGCGGCGAAAGCTTCGGAGAGCTGTCCCTGCTCGACGGCAGACCTCGCTCCGCTTCGGCCCGGACGCTCGAGAAGACGACGGTGCTGGAGCTGGCCTCCGAGCAATTCATGAGCTTGCTGCAAGACCACTTCGATATTACCCGGGGAATACTGGCCGAGCTCTGCCGCCGATTGCGGGCGACGAACGAGCATGTCAACGACCTGACGTTCCTGGACGGCCGGACGAGAGTGCTGAAAAACCTGATCACGATGGCCAACCGCAACGGCAAGCGCGAAGGCAACATCATCTCCATCTCGATGACGCTTAATTTCGACGAGCTTGCCCAGATGGCCGGCGTCACCAAGACCGTGTTGACCGATGTCATCCGAGAGCTGGAGACGCGGGGCGTCCTTCGCTTCGGCATGGGCGAATACATGCTCAACCTCGACAAGCTCCGCGGCTAAAGCCTCAGCCTTCCCTCAACCAGCGAGCGGCATCCTTGGCGTGATAAGTGATGATCAGATCCGCTCCTGCGCGCTTCATGCCGGTTAACGTCTCCAGCACGATCGCCTTCTCGTCGATCCATCCCTGCTGCGCAGCAGCCTTGACCATCGAGTATTCGGCGCTCACGTTGTAAGCGACGATCGGGAGGGAAAATCGGTCTCTCAGCAGCCGAATGATGTCCAGATAAGCCAGCGCAGGCTTGACCATCAGGAAGTCCGCCCCCTCCTCCACGTCGCTCTGCGCTTCGCGCAGCGCCTCGCGGGAGTTCGCCGGATCCATCTGATATGTCTTGCGGTCCCCGAATTGCGGGGAGGAATGGGCGGCTTCGCGGAACGGCCCGTAGAAGGCGGACGAATACTTCACCGAATACGACATAATCGGAACGTTCTCGTATCCGGCTTCGTCCAACGCCTGCCGTATCGCCGAGACGAAGCCGTCCATCATGTTGGAAGGGGCGATAATGTCGGCTCCCGCTCGCGCCTGGGATACCGCCGTGCGCGCCAGCAGCCTCAGCGACTCGTCGTTGTCGATCTGCGCGCCGCATTCGGTCGTATGGACGACCCCGCAATGCCCGTGGTCGGTATACTGGCACAGGCAGGTGTCCGCGGCAACGATCAGTTCGGGGTAGAGGCTCTTCATTTTGCGAATCGCTCTCTGCGTAATGCCGTCCTCGTCGTAGGCGGACGTGCCGAGCGCATCCTTGTGATCGGGGACGCCGAACACCATCACCGATCGAACCCCGGCATTCGCGATGTCCGCCAGCTCCTTTTCCACCCTGTCCAACGACCAGTGAAAGACGCCGGGCATCGAAGAGATCTCCTCCTGCACGCCTTCGCCCTCCGTGACGAAGATCGGCATCATAAAATCGTTCGCCTCCAGGCTCGTCTCTCTAACGAGACTTCGCAGGCCGGGCGAATTTCTCAATCTGCGGTTGCGAACCGTCGGATAATGGGCCATTTACCGTTCAATCTCCCTTCCTGTCGCGTCTATTAAAGCTTGAACCAAGCCGTCAATCGTATAGCGGTCCGGCACGATCGATACGCGCAGACCGTGCTCCTCCGCCGTCCTGGCCGTAACCGGCCCTATGCAGGCGATCTGGCAGCGCTCCAGCGCCTTCCCCGGATCGGCGACGCCCAGCCGGCGAAGCGCCTCCAGCAGATTGACGACCGTCGAGGAACTGGTGAACGTCACGGTGTGAATCTCGCCGTTGTTCAGCATTTCGGGCAGCCAGATGTCGGAAGGAACAGACAGAGCCGTCTCGTAGACGTCGATTTCGACCGTACGAACGCCCTTCGCCGCCAATTCCTTCGGCAGATGCTTCCGCGCCAGATCGCCTCGCGGCAGCAGCGCCGTCTGCTGCTCGGAAACTTGATCCGCCAGACTATCGAGCAAGCCCTCGGCTCGAAAGCTCTCCGGCAGCAGGTCCGCCCGAACGCCCCGCTGCGCCAGCGCCTCTGCCGTCTTCGGGCCGACGGCGGCGAATTTCGCCCGATGAAACCGGCGAATGTCGATGCCGAAGCGATCCAGCCAATAAAAGAAATAATCGACGCCGTTGACGCTGGTCAGCATCACCCAATCGTATTCCTCCGCCCGGGCCAACGCGCTCGCAATCGCATCCTCGGCTTCCTTCCCGGAAGGAAGCCTCGTCTCGATGACGGGAAACTCGTAAGGCTCCCCGCCCAGCTCGTCGATCTTCGCGGCCAGTTCGCTCGCTTGCGCTCGCGCGCGGGTGACGAGGACGCGCCGGCCGAACAACGGCTTGCTCTCAACCCAAGCCAACGCCTCGCGCTGCCGGACGACCTCGCCGACGACGATAACGGCGGGCGGCTGCAGATTGGCCGCCTTCACCTTCGCCTCGATATCGCCGAGCGTTCCGACTACGGTGCGCTGCTCGGCCCTCGTTCCCCACTGCACGAGCGCGACGGGCGTCTCCGGCGCTCTGCCATGCTTGATCAGCTGTGCGCTGATATACCCGATTTTGGCGACGCCCATCAGAAAAACGAGCGTCCCCGTCGCATTCGTCACCTTATCCCAGTAGATCGAATGATCCAGCTTGTCCGGGCTTTCATGCCCGGTTATGACGGAAAAGGAGGAAGCGAAATCGCGGTGGGTTACGGGAATGCCCGCATACGCCGGAACCGCGATCGCCGACGTAATGCCCGGAATGATCTCGTATAGGATGCCGTTTCGTCTGAGCAGTTCCGCTTCTTCTCCTACGCGGCCGAACACTGTCGGGTCCCCGCCCTTCAGACGGGCGACCGTTTTTCCCTGCAGCGCCAAGTCGACCAGCAGACGGTTGATTTCCTCCTGCTTCATCGTGTGGCGATCGGGCAGCTTGCCTACATAGACTCGCTCCGCATCCGGTCTCGCATATTGCAGCAGGTGCGGACCCGCCAGACGGTCGAACACGACGACGTCGGAGCGCTTCAGCGCTTCGAGTCCCCGGATCGTGATCAGCTTCGGATCGCCCGGACCCGCTCCGACCAAGTATACCTTCCCTTTATCCATCGCGGTCTATTCCCTCGCTTCCGCCAGCAGACGATCGGCACCGCGGCGAAGCAAAGCCTCCGCCGCCGCCGAGCCGACTTCAAGCGGCTCGCGGCCCGACGCCGATTCCCGGAGCAGCCGGCTTCCGTCCGCCGAAGCGACAAGCCCTTCCAGCACCATCCCGCCCTCCGGATCTTCCGACTCCAGTCGGGCATAAGCGCCGATCGGCACCTGGCAGCCTCCGTTAAGCAGCCCGAGCAGCCGCCGCTCGGCCTTCACGGTTCGTGCGGTGGCCGTATCGTTCAGACGGTCCAGCAGGAGCAGCAGCTCCTCGTCGCCGCTTCGGCACTCGATGGCCAACGCCCCTTGGCCGACCGCAGGCAGGCAGACGTCCGGCGGCAAGTACTCCGTAATCCGGTCCTTCCAGCCCATCCGGTGCAGGCCGGCCGCCGCCAGCAGAATAGCGTCGAAGCCTTCCTCGTCCAGCTTCCGGAGTCTCGTATCGATATTGCCCCGGATCGACTCGATGCGGAAGTCCGGCCGGTACGCTTGCAGCTGCGCAGAGCGGCGCAGGCTGCTCGTACCGATCTTCGCGTTGTGCGGGAGCTCCTTCAGCGGCTTGCCGCTCCTCGTTACGATGCAGTCCCGCGGATCTTCGCGCCGCGGAACCGCCCCGATGACCAGTCCTTCCGGCAGCTCGAACGGCATATCCTTCATGCTGTGAATCGCCATATCGATCTCTCCGCCCAGCATCGCTTCCTCGATTTCTTTGACGAACAGACCTTTGCCCCCCACCTTCGACAAGGTGACGTCCAGAATTCGGTCGCCTCTCGTGACGATCGGTTTTACTTCGAACGTATACGGCAGGCCGTCCCTCTCGCACAGCTCCTTCAATGATTGTATCGTTTGATTCGTCTGCGTCAGCGCGAGCGCGCTCTGCCTGGATCCGACAATGATGTTGCGCATTAAGCATCTTTCCTTTCCGATCGTTTCGCGAGTTGCCGCAATGCTGCGACGAGTTTGTCCGCATCGTGCAGCCAGGAGGCCGCCCGCCACTCGGCAAGCGCCTCGTCCGTGACGGCCGCGGCGAGCAGAGCCCGGCGTTCGGCCGGATCTTCGACCTCGGCCTTGACGATGCGGCGAATCGTTCTGAGAACCTCGACGTTCTCATTGTAGATCGGCCCGTACCTTTCGGCAAGTTCCCCGACAATGCGGACAGGCAGCGCCGGACCGGCTCCCGAGGCGCTCGCCGTCAGAACGAGACCGCCCCGGCGCAGCACCGCCGGCACGATGAAATCCCCGTTCTCGCCGTCGTCGGCCACATTTGCCGGAATGCCTCTCTCGGCTGCCGCCTCGGCCAGGCGCGCGTTCACCTCGGGGCGATCCGTGGCGGCGAACACGAGGGTCGCCCCCTCCATATCCTTCTCTTCCGCTTCCCGCTCCGACCAGCGCAGCCGGCCGAGCCGCGACCACTCGAGCAGCGCCGGGGTTATCTGCGGGCTGACGACATGGACGTCCGCATTCGCCTCCAGCAGTCCGCCCGTCTTGCGCTGAGCGACGGCTCCTCCTCCGAAGACGACGCATTTGCGCCCATCAAGCCTAAGCAGCAGCGGATACCATCCCGGCATCTGCGTTCCCCCTCATCTGAGCATAGTCCGGCTCGAACCTATACGACCCGGTGAAAGGAAGTCATCGAACCGGCGAAAAACCCGACGACCAGCAAAGCGTAGCCGAGCAGATTCCAGATCGCCAGCTTGATTCCGTCGTCCTTGGAACCGATTTTGCGCAATAGATACACAATATAGGCGAGGCCGGCCATAAACGACAGAACG
Source organism: Cohnella hongkongensis (assembly GCF_042654645.1). Lineage (NCBI taxonomy): Bacteria > Bacillati > Bacillota > Bacilli > Caryophanales > Paenibacillaceae > Cohnella > Cohnella hongkongensis. Next base: position 60,041 of record NZ_JBHSEP010000016.1, read on the forward strand.
ACCCTCCCGTCCAACAGCTTCTCCGGATTGTGGTCCAGGATGAGCGCCGCCGTTCCCGTCGAGAGGGACAGCAGAAGCAGCGGAACGCCGATCGCCCCCAGCCGGAACGCGCAACGGTCGATCCATTCCAGACTCGGCATATTGCGGATGACGTGCGTCCATTTCTTCGTCTTCAGCCTGCGGTGGAGGAATAAGTACATCGCCCCGAGCAGCGCGGCGATCGTAAGCAGCGCGAAGGAAAGCGTGATCAGGCTGACATGCATGATCAACAGCCTTCTGGCCACCTCCCACGGCTCGAGCGCGGCGGTGTGCTGCGGTCGCTGAATCAGGTTCAGCGCCAGCACCGAGAAGCCGGCGACGTTCACGAGCAGCACGAGAAGCTCCGCGCGAATCAGGCGGTTAATAAGGAAGGATACCGACACGAGCATCCAGGAGACGAAAAACAGATAATCCTTCGTCGTGAGCTGGGGAACGGAAAATCTCTCAATCAGGAAGGAAAGCAAAAAAGCGCCCTGAAGGATCCATACAAAAACAAGCAGCCCTGTTCCCGCCTTTTTCGCTTTCCGGTTGCCGGACGCGGCATCGGAGACGAAAAACAACAGACTCAGGGCGTAAATATAAAGAACGGCATCGGTTAACCAATCCTGCGTAATCATGAGGGCAGCGCCTCCAGCCTCCGCTTGCGTTTATTGCAGCGCTCCCGCCAGCTGCGTCAGCAGCTTGTCGACTTCCAGGACGGGCGCGGAGCTTGCTTTACGGGATTTCTCCCCGGCTTTCTCTTCCGCCTTAAGCCGGGCCACTTCCTCTTCAAGCGCGAACAGCTGCACGAACAGCTTCATCGCTTCCTCGCTGCGCTTCTCCGCAGCCAGCTCCTTAATCCGCAAGATCGGATCGTGAATCACTTGATTGACGATGCTTTTGGTAAGCTTGCGGATCACCTTCAGCTGCCGTTCGTCAAGCTCCGGCAGCTTGCGCATCAGACTGTCCAGCGTGCTGTCGTGGATCGAGGCGGCTTTCTCCTGCAGCGCACGGATGAGCGGACTGACCCCCAGCGTCGCGTACCACTGCTGGTACGCCTCCCGCTCCAGCGAGATCATCTCCTCGATCAGGGCCGCCTCCTGGCGCCTCTTCGCAAGATTCGTCTCCACGATTCCTTCCAGATCGTCGATATCGTACAGGAAGACGTTCGGCAAATCCCCGCAAGACGGTTCGATATCCCGCGGCACCGCGATGTCGATCAGGAAAAGCGGCTTTTTCTTGCGGGCGGCCATCGCCGCTTGCACCTGCTTGCGGGAGAGGACGAACTGATCGGCGCCGGTGCTGCTAATGACGATGTCCATCTCGGCCAGACGAGCGATCGCCTCGTTCAATGCCAGAGCCGTTCCCTGGAACTTGCCGGCCAGCTCATGCGCCTTCTCCAAGGTGCGGTTAACGACGAACACTTCCTTCGCCCCGTTCGCGTGCAGATGCTGCGCCGTCAATTCGCTCATCTTGCCCGCGCCGACGATCATAACCCTCTTGTCGTCGAAGCGTCCGAATATCCGCTTGCCCAGCTCTACGGCCGCGTAGCTGACCGATACCGCGCTTTCGCCGATCGACGTGCTGGAATGCGCGCGCTTGGCGAGCGTGATCGCCTGCTTGAACAGACGGTTAAACAGCGTTCCGGTCACTTGATGCTCCTGGGCGAGCAGAAACGCGTCGCGGACCTGGCCCAAAATTTGCGTTTCCCCGATAATCATCGAATCGAGACCGCTGGCGACGCGGAACAGATGCTCCACCGCGCGGTCGTCCTCGTACATGTAGAGATGGCTGTTGAATTGCTGGCGCGGAATGCCGAACCATTGCTCCATGAACGAGCGAATGTAATGTCCGCACAGCTGCAGGCGATCCACGACCGCATAGATTTCCGTCCGGTTGCAGGTTGCCACGATAACCCCTTCGAGAATGCTGGTCGTTTGCCGGAGCGCCTGCAGAGCAAGCGGCATCTCCCGTTCGGACAGCGCGAACCTCTCGCGAATTTCCACTGGAGCGGTACGATAATTCAATCCGACGACGATCAGATGCATGGCAATCACCCGGCTTTCTTCTGACTGGAGTAAGGACTGGCCTGTATATCAACGACTATTATAGCACAGTTAAACGGGCACTTCCCCGCCAAATATGAAAACTTTATGAAACCCAAGGCGACGCTTATTTTCCTATTGTCGTCGAAACGCCCGAATCGTATGCGAACAAGCATAAACGACTTTCCCGTCTTTAGGATCGGCGGGATCACGTAGATGTCGGAGGGGATTCCGATCAGGATCGCGTATTTTATCCTTGCTGAATCACGAAAAAGAAAAAGCCACGAGCGGGCTGCTCACGGCTTCATTGCGTGCTTATTTGACGAGCTCGATCTGCTTGATTACCGGTTCCTCGACTTGCAGTTCGCCAATGCCCCGGATCAGCTTTTTCGCGTACGTTTTCTCCGGTTTCAATACGTTGACGAGATAGTCGATTGCAAGCTGCGGATCCACGGTTTCGCCGCACGTATAACAATCGATCGCGGCAAAGCCTCTCTCAGGATACGTGTGGATGGAGATGTGGCTCTCCGAGAGCATCACCAATACGGTTGCGCCTTGAGGCTCGAATTGCTTTGCTTGAACCGAGAGTACGGTCGCGCCGCATGCTTCCGCTGCTTCCACCATGTGCGATTGGAGAAGTTCCGCACTGTTCAGTAAATCAATGTTTCCTCCCCATGTGTCAACCGCAACGTGCCGTCCGAAAGTAGAGTATTCCACCTTTCGGTTCCCCCTTCCTAGGAATAAAATTGTAAAACTGATTTCATCCGCTAGGACCTACGTCATTCACTTGGAGGGAATTTGCTCTCACCGCATTCCTTGAGTGAATCCTGGTTCCTAATGTATTGTGTTGTCAACGAATCTAAAAATAACATCTATCTTGGGTAAATGCAATAGTTTTTTTTGAAGGGGGGAAAATCGCCGTTTTCCGCGACCCGTCAAGGAATTTTAAACGCGCGCCCGGCGGCCGCGAACGGCTCGCCAGGACGCTCCTCCCGCGGCCCGAGGCAGGCTGCAACACAGTCTATGCGCGGCTGCGGTTAACGTGCATCCCCCTTGCCCCGCCGGAAAGAAAAAAAGAGAGCGTCTCGGCTCTCTTCGGGATGCCGTGCGGCGCGAAGCCGGTCAGGCTTCGAGCGCAAACAGCAAGCGGCTATGGTACTTCAGGCTGCGATCGATCTCGCCGATCAATTCGGAATCCTCGGTCTGGTTGCGCAGATCCAGAAGGTCGTTGACCGAATGACGCAGACGGGCGATCTCCTCTTCGACGGACAGCAGATGAAACAGCGACTCCAACCGGCCGACCGTGTCCCGATGTTCGAAAACCGTGCGCAGGACAGTTCCCTTGCACTCTACGATCCGGGCGACTTTGCCTTGAATATAGTGGTAAATCATCGTAAAACCTTCATAAATCCGATTCACGACCGCATCCCCGTGGAAGGTCGCGACAAGCTTGCGCAGCGCGTTAGTCAGCTTCGGATGAACGACCCGGCAAGTCAACGCGCAGCGGAACTGTCCGTTCACGCGTTCGAAGTTAAGCCGAATCGACTCTCCGCCGCTTTCGTCCTCCAGCACGACTTCCTGATTGCCGTTCTCCAATACAAACACTTGAAGATGAAGCTGTTGAAGCTCGCAAATCGAGATGAGTTCCGACATCTCGGCTTCCGTCAACTGCAGGTTGGCATTGACATACTCCGTGGCTACGCGTTGAGCCATAAAATCTCCTCAATTCCCATTGTCTTGCGATTGTGTTACGCGCTTTCTATCGTTTATTATACGCGAAATCGCAAGCCGTTTCCTCCCTGCCGAAAGCGATATTTACGGAAAAAACGGTTAAAAATCGATTCCTCACGCGATCCTGACGATCTTTTACCCGTTATCCTCGGTTTCCTGTGCGTGTTTAGGGGGTTCAGAGGGGGATTCTAACGGTATTCCTGCCGCATGCGCGATTAAGCTCCATAATTCGTCCCTTCCCTGTCCCGTCACCGACGAGAAAAGAACGAGCGGCACATGCCCGGGCATGCCCAGGTTGTGCCGGATCGTTTTCATATGCTTCGGCCATTGCGACCGCGAGATTTTGTCCGCCTTGGTCGCCACCACGATCATCGGGAGGCTGTAATGGGATAGCCACTCGTACATGCGCACGTCGTCCGCGGACGGGGGATGCCGCACGTCCACGAGCTGAAGCACGAGCTTCAGAGGCTCGCGCTCCCGCAAGTAGCGCTCGATCATTCGGCCCCAGGCTTCGCGCTCCGTCTTGGACACGCGGGCGTACCCGTAACCGGGAAAATCAACGAAGATCAGCTCTCCGTTGATCCGGTAATAATTCAAGGTTTGCGTTTTCCCCGGCTGCTGGCTCGTGCGCGCGAGATTGCGCCGCAGCAGCATTTTGTTGATCAGCGAGGATTTGCCCACGTTGGAGCGGCCGGCCAGAGCCACCTCCGGGAGTCCTTCCTCCGGATATTGGCTCGGGCCGACGGCGCTGATCATAAATTCGGTCGTCTTGATTTTCATCGAAGTCCTATTCTCCTATCCTGTCAGTGCGTGCCTGTCAGTGCGTGCCCAGAGGCGGCGCATCCTCCGGCTTGTCGTCGACGGGAGGCTGGAGCTTCCCGGCCGGCCCGGGCGCGTCGCCGCGGTTCCCTTCGGCCTCCGGTTCCCCGGCGGCCCCCAGAGGCTCCGTCAGCGCCTCCCGCAGCACCTCGTCCATATGGGAGACGGGAACGAACGTCATGCTCTCCCGGACGCTGTCCGGAATATCGCGCAGGTCCCGCTCGTTATCCTTCGGAAGAAGCACTTTTTTGATGCCGGCCCGGTGAGCGGCAAGCGACTTCTCCTTCAGCCCCCCGATCGGCAGCACGCGGCCGCGGAGCGTGATTTCGCCGGTCATGGCGACCTCGCGGGACACCTTGCGGCCGGTCAGCGCCGAGACGAGCGCGGTCGCCAGCGTAATGCCGGCGGAAGGACCGTCCTTCGGAATGGCGCCTTCCGGGATATGAATGTGAATGTCGTGCTTCTCGTGAAATTGCGGATCGATGCCGAATTCCTTGGCCCGGCTGCGGGTATAGCTGAACGCCGCCTGAGCCGATTCCTTCATGACGTCCCCGAGCTGTCCCGTCAGCGTCAGCTTGCCGGCGCCGGGCATGATCGTCACTTCGATAACGAGCGTATCGCCGCCCACCTCGGTCCATGCCAGCCCCGTAACGGAACCGATCTGATCCTCCTGCTCCGCCATGCCGTAGCGGAATTTCGGCGGTCCGAGCAGCTCCTTGAGCTTCTTCGTGTCGACGGCGATCGGCGCGGCCGAAGGATCGTAGACGATCGCCTTGGCCGCCTTGCGGCAGACCGAGGCCAACTGCTGCTCCATGTTCCGCACGCCCGATTCGCGGGTGTAATGGCGGATCAGATACAGCAGGGCGTCCCGCTCCACGACGAGCTGGTCCTCCTCCAGCCCGTGGTCCCGTTTCTGCTTCGGAAGCAGGTGGCGTTCGGCGATCTGTTCCTTCTCTAGCTCGGTATAGCCCGGTACTTGCAGCAGCTCCATCCGATCCAGCAGCGGACGGGGAATGTGATGCACGACATTGGCCGTCGTGACGAACATGACGTTGGACAGATCGAACGGCACCTCGACGTAATGGTCGCTGAACGTCGCGTTCTGCTCCGGGTCGAGCACCTCCAGCAGCGCGGAGGCCGGATCCCCGCGAAAATCCATCGCCATCTTGTCGATCTCGTCCAGCAGAAACACGGGATTGGCCGTCCCCGCATTGCGCATGCCCTGCAGAATGCGGCCCGGCATGGCGCCGACATAAGTGCGGCGATGGCCGCGAATTTCCGCTTCGTCCCTGACGCCGCCCAGGGAGATGCGAACGAACTCGCGGCCCAGCGACTTGGCGATCGACTTCGCCAGCGAGGTCTTGCCGACGCCGGGAGGTCCGACCAGACAGAGAATCGGGCCTTTCAGCTTCTTCACCAGCTTCTGGACGGCCAAATATTCCAGCACGCGCTCCTTGGGCTTGTCGAGACCGTAATGCTCCTCGTTTAATATCTGCTCGGCTTTGGCGATGTCCAGATCGTCCTCCGTCATCTTCTTCCAGGGCAGCGTCAGCAGCCACTCCACGTAAGTGCGGATGACGCCTCCCTCGGCGGACGACGCCGGCATCTTCTCCAGACGGTCGATCTCCTTGGCCGCTTTGGCCGCCACCTTCTCCGGAAGCTCCGCCTCGGCCATCTGCGAGCGCAGCTCCTCGACTTCGCCCGCCCGGCCTTCCTTGTCGCCGAGCTCCTTCTGTATGGCCTTCATCTGCTCGCGCAAATAATATTCCTTCTGCGTCTTCTCCATCTGCTTCTTGACGCGCTGGCTGATCTTGCGCTCCAGCTCCAGCACTTCCCGCTCGTTGCCGAGAAAGTCAAGAAGCTTCTCAAGCCGAGGACGAATCTCGACGGTTTCGAGAATTTCCTGCTTGTCTTTGATCTTGAGCGACAGATGGCTCGTGATCACGTCGGCCAGCCGGCCAGGCTGGTCAATATCCGATACCGCCGCGAGCGTCTCGGGGGTCACTTTCTTGGACAGGTTAATGTAATGCTCGAACTGGCTGAGCACGGCGCGCATCAGCGCGTCCAGCTCCGAATCGTTGGTCTGGGATTCGTGAAGCTCGTGGGCGAGCACCTCGTAGAAGTCGTCGTTCGGCAAGTACTGCTCGATCTCCGCCCGGCTTACGCCTTCCACCAGCACGCGGATCGTTCCGTTCGGCAGCTTCAGCATCTGGCGGACTTTGGCAATGGTTCCGATCCGGTAGATGTCCTCCTGAGTCGGCTCCTCGATGTTGACCTCCGATTGGGAGCACAGCAAAATCATATGATCGTCGACCATGCATTGCTCCAGCGCCTTGACGGACTTCTCCCGCCCGACGTCCAGATGGAGCACCATGCTCGGATATACGAGCAGCCCTCTTAAAGGCAGCAGGGGTATGGAACGGCTTTTCTGTTTGCTCGGACCCATAATGACGCACCTCGCTGTTCTGGAACGAATTCAAAACCTTTCGTCATTGTATCAAATACCGTCGCTCGCCGCAAAAACAGCCGCCCCCCTGGGGCGGCTGCCGGTCGTTACGTCTTCCGCTATCCGGTTATCGTTCTGTCGCGGGAGGAGCCGCCATCAGCCGGAGGAACGGCGGGAGGAGCCGCCGGCGGCAGCTTCCCGGCGTGCAGCACCGAGCCCGCCGGAGCGGCTGCGAAGGAATCAGCCGCCACCGGCAGCTCGATCGTCCGGCGCTCCGCTGCCGCCCATGCGGCGGCATCGCCGAAGACGTGCCGGAATACGTCCTCCATCCGGTCGACCGCGATGACCTGGACGCCCTCGATGCCCTCGAAGATCGCCTGCCAGTTCTCCTTCGGGATGATAACCTTGTCGGCTCCGGATTGGAAGGCGGCCTCGACTTTGGCCACGACGCCGCCGACCGGCTTGACTGCCCCGTGAATGCTGATCTCCCCGGTCATCGCCAGCTTGTTGTCGACCGGCTCCCGGGTCAGGGCGGAGGCGATCGCCACAGCCATCGCGACGCCGGCGGACGGGCCGTCCACGGGCGTGCCTCCCGGGAAATTAACGTGCAGGTCGTAATTTTCCGGCTGGAACCCGTGGCTTCGCAGAACGGTCAGCACGTTGTCGAGCGAGCCCTTGGCCATGCTCTTGCGTCGGAGCGTCCGTTGGCCGCCCCCGAGCTCCTCCTCCTCCACGACGCCCGTGATGTTGAATTGCCCCTTGCCCCGCTCGGCCGGGATGGCGGACACCTCGATCTCCAGCAGCGCCCCCATGCTCGGCCCGTAGACGGCCAGTCCGTTAACGAGCCCGACTTGCGGCTTGGCAGGCACCTTGCGGTCGGGTCTGGGAGGAAGCTGGCTGCTGTTGACGACCCACTCGATGTCGGCGGCGGTCAGCTGCTCGCGATTCTCGGACAGGGCGAGGCCCGCGGCCAGTTGAACGATATTGACCGCCTCCCGCCCGTTCGTCGCATATCTCTTCACGACCTCCAGCGCCTCGGGAAGGGGCGCGAAGCCGATCTTCTGGATGGCGTTCTCGGCGATTTGCGCAATCTCTGCGGGCAGCAGAGGCCGGAAATAGACTTCCATGCACCGGCTGCGAAGCGCCGGAGGAAGCTCGCCCGGCGATCTTGTCGTCGCGCCGACGAGACGGAAATCGGCCGGGAGACCGTTCTGGAAAATATCGTGAATGTACAGCGGGATGTTCGTGTCCTCCGCGTGATAATACGCGCTCTCCAAATAGACCTTGCGATCTTCCAGCACCTTAAGCAGCTTATTCAGCTGGATCGGATGAAGCTCCCCGATCTCGTCGATGAACAGTATGCCTCCGTGAGCCTTCGTCACCGCGCCGGGCTTCGGCTGCGGAATGCCCGCCACGCCCATCGCGCCCGCTCCCTGATAGATCGGATCGTGAACCGATCCGATGAGCGGATCGGCAATCCCCCGCTCGTCGAAGCGGGCCGTCGTAGCGTCGATCTCGGTGAACTTGGCGTCGAACCGGAAAGGCGACTGCTTGTTCTTCTTCGCCTCCTCCAGAATGACGCGAGCGGCCGCCGTCTTCCCGACGCCCGGCGGACCGTAGACGAGCACATGCTGCGGATTGCTGCTGCACAGGGCGGCCTTGAGCGCCCTCAGCCCTTCCTTCTGCCCGACGATGTCGCTTATCGAGTCCGGCCTCGTTCTCTCCGCCAGCGGCTTGGTCAAGGAGATGGAGCGAAGCTTGCGCAGCTTGTCCATCTCCTTGCGCGACTCGCGGTCCACCGCGCTGCGATTGCTCTTCTGATTGCGCAGCAGGTTCCAAAAATAAATGCCGATTACAACGGCAAAAAAAACTTGAATCAGCATCAAAATCATGCTTAAGTTCATCTGCTATCATCCTCCCCGATCCTGCCTCCGGGCGAACCGCTCCATAGAAGTCGACGCGACAAAAAAACCGACGCCCAGGCTATACTTGGTAGTATTGCCCGAATGTCGGCACGGATAGTCATGTGATCTCAAGCAGTTCCCGAATGTCGTCTTCGGTTAACGAAGACAGGGCCGTTTCGCCGGGGCGAACGATCTCTTCGATCAGATCCTTCTTGCGCTGCTGAAGCTGCAGCATTTTCTCCTCGATCGTCCCCTGCGCGACCAGCCTGAACACCTGAACGACCTTCTTCTGCCCGATGCGGTGGGCGCGATCCGCCGCCTGCTGCTCCACCGCCGGATTCCACCAGAGATCGAACAGGACAACCGTATCCGCTCCGGTCAGGTTCAGTCCCGTTCCGCCCGCTTTCAGCGAGATGAGGAAGATGTCCCGCTCCCCGCCGTTAAAGGCGTCGCACATCTCCATTCTGGCGGCCGAAGGCGTGGAACCGTCCAGATAGAAATAAGAGGCGTCCCGTTCGTCCAGCTCCTGCCGGATGATGTCCAGCATCGAAGTAAATTGGGAGAACACCAGCATCCGGTTGCCCCCGCTGCGGCATTCCTCGATCAGCTCCAGAAGCTGCTCCAGCTTGCCGGAGCTGCCCTCGTAACCGTCGAGAAACAGCGCCGGATGGCAGCAAAGCTGCCGAAGACGGGTGAGGCCGGCCAATATTTTCATTCGATTGCGCTGGAAGCCCCCGTCCTCCGACAAATTCCGCGCGACGTCCGATTGCAGCCTCTCCAGATAGGCCAAGTACAGCCGCTTCTGATCCGCGGTCAGCTCGGAGGGCTGAACGCTTTCGATTTTGTCGGGCAGCTCCTTCAGCACGTCCGCCTTGAGCCTGCGAAGAATGAACGGACGAACGATTCGGGCGACCTTGTCCCGAGGCAGCTCCAGAAACGCCTTCCGGCTGCCGAACAGACCGGGGAACACCGCCTCGAAAAGAGCCCACAGCTCCTCAAGCGAATTCTCGATCGGAGTTCCCGTAAGCGCGAACCGCTGCCCGGCTTGCAGCCTTCTGACCGCATGCGACGTCAAGGAGGCGTGGTTTTTGATCGCCTGGGCCTCGTCGAGGAACAGACTGCGGAACGTTCTCGTCTCGTACCATTCGATGTCCCGGCGCAGCAGCGGATAGGACGTGATCCAGACGTCCGCCGCTTGCAAGCCGTCTTCCATCAGATCGCCGCGCTCTTGCGGATCTCCGGCCGCGACGACCGTTCTCAGCTCCGGCGCAAAGCGCCGAACTTCCCTCTCCCAGTTGTAGATCAGCGAAGCCGGGCAGACGATCAGCACCGGGGCCGACTCGCCTCTGTCGCCCTCTCCTGCCGCCTCCGCAGTCTCGGAGACGATATACGCGATGCTCTGAATCGTCTTCCCCAGTCCCATATCGTCGGCCAGGATGCCGCCCAGCCGGTAATGAGCCAGCGTCTTCAGCCAATGGAAGCCGAACTTCTGATAATCGCGCAAAATCGGCTCCAGCCCGGGCGGAATGTCGAAGTCGAGATTGTCGGGATGGCGCAGATTGTCCCACAGCCGGCGAAGCGTTTTGCCGACCTGAACCCCCCGGGACGCCGCCCCGAAGCGGTCCATCAGCCGGAAGCCGCGAACGGCCGGCATGCGCATCCGGGTTCCGCTCAGCTCCGATTGATGGAGATCCAGATCCTCGAACAGGCCGATAATGTCGCGGAAGCTCTCCTGCTCCAGCGACAGAAACCGTCCGTCGGGGAGCCGGTAATACTTCTTCCTCTCCATCAGGTGACGCAGCAGGCCGCGTATGTCCCCTTCGTCCAATCCCTCCATGTCGAAGGAAACCTCGAGCCAGTTCGTTCCCGCATCGACGTCCATCCTCGTCTTCGGCTCGTGCTCGACCTCGCGCATTACCGTCCGCACCGCATCCGACGCATAGACGTCCACATCTTCTCCGAGCTGGGGAAGGATGCCGTACAGAAAATCGTACATCTCCTCCTCCTGATCCAGATAGACGTCTTTTCCGTTGAACTTGAAGGAAGCGCGTTCGATCAGCGCCATGATTCGGTTCTCCCGATCGAGATCGCGCATGAGAATGACGTCCTCCCGGGCGTTCTTAACCGCCTTCTGAGGCAGAGGAGTCATTACGATGTCGCCGTAGACATATTCCAGCCGCGCGAGCAGCCTGTCGTCCTCCATATCCAGATAAAGGCGGGCGTTAAGCGGAGGGCTGACGATTCGGTCGGCGATATGCGGCGAGATCTCGACCCGGATCATCGTCTTAAGCTCGCGGACGACGCGGTCGATGAACGGCTCGATCTGTTCGGCCGAGATGAGCAGCCGCGTGCCCGGCTCATATTGAAACACCTTTTTCAGCTCCGCGAGCCGCGCGAGCTGCTCTGTCCCGGCTCGGAACAGCAACCCTCCCGCGACGGCGATTCCGTAATCGGGCATGAAGACGGTGTGATCCAGGCCCTCGAACGCCAGCTGATACCCGTCGCCCGCCCGGTCCAGACGGGCCGTAATCGGAAGCTCCCCTTCGACGAGCTCCATTCCGTGGACGCCCGTCTTGTCCTCGAAGCTGGCGTTCGCATGCTTTAATTCGGGCAGCATCCTCTCCCAGACGGCGGGAGGAACGGCCAATATTCTTTCTTCCCGGTACGAGTACGAGGATAAGGAATGAAGCAGATCCTTGTAAGTCTCCTCGGCATGCATCGCTTCCGCCAGCAGCCGGATCAGCGCTTCGTCATGCTTCTTGAAGACATGCTCGGACGGGTCGTACGCGAAGTGCTTGGCGAACGCCATCTGCGTGCCGTTCTCGATGTGCTTCAGAAAATCTTTGATTTTCTGAACGACGTACATGCGGGACGGTCCGACTTTCATCGAGACGGCGAACATTGTGCGGCCGGCGAAGCTCTTGACGAGCTTAAAGGCGAATTCGACCTCCAGCGTCCGCTTCTCCCATGCCTCCTCCTCCAGCGTCTGCAAGGCGGCTTCCGTTCGGCGGCTCAACGCCCGATCGAACAAAAAGATAACCTGCTTCGTCAGATGGATATCCTTCCCGGATATCGCTTCCTCCTCGGCAGGCGGCCCCTCCTGTTGCTCTTCCGCTAGCTTGAACAGTACGGCGATCACATGCTTGCAATAGGACAAAGGAGCGTATGCGTCGCAATTACAGGAAGCCCGAATGTCCCCGTCCTTGCCGATCTCCACCTCGACCTCGTATTTCTCGCGGCTGGCTCCCTTGACGGCCGCCCTGTAGCCGGCCGATTCGCCCGCCTCCGTTCGAACGGACAGCACCTGTCCCGAACGATAATAGGCCTCTCCGCGCAAATACGTCGCGGGGTCGCTCATGCTCCGGATCGATCGTTTATCGAAGACGAATTTCTTCACATCCTTAGAACCGGTCGGACGCCGACTCCCGCTTATGCCGCAGGCATCGGCGTGTCCGTAGGCTTGGCGTATCCGGTTTGATAATAGCTGTCGACGTACTGGCGAATGTCCAGATCCGACTTGCCCTGCTGCTTCGTCTGGGCCGTTACGACGGCGATCTGAACGCAGACGCCGCATCCGCTGCAGGTGTCGTCGAGCGCGCCGGCAATCCGATAGGCCGGCCGGACCGTCTCGGGCTGCTCGTCCAGGAAAGCCGGCAGCTCTTCCGCAGAAGCGGTCACCTCCCGGAGATCTCCGTTGGCGGCATGGGCGGTATGAGCGGCATGAGAGGAAGGGTCATCCTGACGGCCTTCCCGTTGGCGCAGGGGGAGACTGCAAGCCATCCCCGTCCCAGCGCGGCAACCGCCAGCTTCTTCAGCTTAGCCATGTCTCCTCCCCGGTATAACCCCCGTCTCCGCGTACGCGGCGGCGATCTGATCGATCTCCTTCTTAAGCTCGCTGACGAGCTCCGCCTCCGGAACTTTGCGAATCATCTCGCCGTAGCGGAACAGCATGCCCTCCCCGCGCGCGCCCGCAATGCCGATGTCGGCTTCGCGCGCTTCTCCCGGACCGTTGACGGCGCATCCGAGGACGGACACCTTGATCGGCACCTTCAGCTTGGACAAATACTCCTCCACCTCGTTCGCGACGGCGAACAGGTCGATATCGAGCCGTCCGCAGGTCGGACAGGAAATGAGCGTCGGCGCGTCGGTAATCAGTCCGAACACCTTGAGCAGCTCCCTGGCCACCTTGATTTCCTCTACCGGGTCCGCGCTCAAAGAAATTCTCATCGTGTTGCCGATGCCGCGATCCAGCAGCACGCCAAGCCCGGCGGAGCTCTTGACCGTGCCCGAGAACAACGTGCCGGCTTCCGTAATGCCGAGATGCAGCGGGTAGCGGATCACTTCAGCCGCCTTCGTATACGCCTCGATAGCCATCGGAACGTCCGAAGCTTTAAGCGAGACGATAATATTGTGAAAATCCAGCTCTTCCAATATGCCGATATGATACCGCGCGCTTTCCACCATCGCTTCGGCGGTCGGGTAACCGTACTTCTCCAGCAGATGATTTTCCAGCGATCCCGCGTTCACGCCGATGCGGATCGGGATGTTGCGCTCCTTGCACGCCTTGACGACCGCTTCCACCTTCTCGCGGCGGCCGATGTTGCCCGGATTGATCCGGACTTTATCGATACCGTTCTCGATCGCCAGCAGGGCCAATCTGTAGTCGAAATGAATATCGGCGACGAGCGGGATGCGGATCCGCTTCTTGATCGCCTTGATCGCTTCCGCCGCTTCCTTATTGTTGACGGTGACGCGCACGAGCTGGCAGCCCGCTTCCTCCAGCCGATGGATCTCGGCGACGGTAGCCTCGACGTCCGCGGTCTTCGTCGTGCACATGCTCTGCAGAACGACCTTGTTGTTGCCGCCGATCGTCAGATCGCCCACCTGGACGGCGACGGTATCCGTACGTTTATACATAAGTGCTTCTCCCCTGTATACGCCAAAGTCCACCCCGCATAGCGGGGTGGAACCGGCAATCTAGGCGAACTCCGCGGCGGCCGAAAGGCCTGGATGGCGGCTTTCGTCCTGCTCCCGTTACGCGCTTTCTTCTTTTTTCTTGCCTTTTTTCGTCGTGAGCTCCGGCGCCATCTTGTCCTTGATCGCCTTGGCGGTCACGAGACAGGTGACGACGTCCTCTCGCGAAGGCACCTCGTACATCACCTCGAGCATGACGCTTTCGATGATGGCCCGAAGACCGCGAGCGCCCGTATTCCGCTTGATGGCCTCCCGAGCAATCTCCTCCAGCGCGCCGCTCTCGAACTCCAGCTTGACGTTGTCCATCTCGAGCAGCTTCTGATACTGCTTGACAAGGGCGTTCTTCGGCTCGGACAGAATGCGGACGAGCGCCGGCTCGTCAAGCGGCTCCAGCGTGGAGATGACCGGCAGACGGCCGACGAATTCCGGAATCAGGCCGAACTTCAGCAGGTCTTCCGGCTGAGCCAGGGACAGATACTCTCCCGGCTTCATCTCCTTCTGACCTTCCAGTACGGAGCTGAATCCGATCACTTTTTTGCCGATCCGACGTTTAATGATCTGCTCCAGACCGTCGAACGCGCCGCCGCAGATGAACAGAATGTTCGTCGTGTCGATCTGGATGAACTCCTGATGCGGATGCTTGCGTCCTCCTTGCGGCGGTACGGAAGCGACCGTGCCTTCGAGAATTTTCAGCAGCGCCTGCTGCACGCCTTCTCCGGATACGTCGCGCGTAATCGAAGGATTCTCGGACTTGCGGGCCACCTTGTCGATCTCGTCGATATAGATGATGCCCCGTTCCGCCTTCTCCACGTCGTAATCGGCCGCCTGGATCAGCTTCAGCAGGATGTTCTCGACATCCTCGCCGACGTACCCGGCCTCCGTCAACGAAGTCGCGTCGGCGATCGCGAACGGCACGTTCAAAATTTTCGCCATCGTCTGGGCGAGCAGCGTCTTCCCCGAGCCTGTAGGCCCTACGAGCATGATGTTGCTCTTCTGCAGCTCGACGTCCTCGATCTTCGCTTGGGAATTGATGCGCTTGTAGTGATTATATACCGCCACCGACAGAGACTTCTTCGCTTGCTCCTGGCCGATGACGTACTGGTCCAGAATGTTGCGAATGTCCTTCGGCTTCGGAATGTCCTTCAGATCGAGCTCTTCCTCATGGCCGAGCTCCTCCTCTACGATCTCCGTGCAAAGCTCTATGCATTCGTCGCATATATATACGCCGGGACCGGCAACCAGCTTTCTCACCTGATCCTGCGACTTGCCGCAGAACGAGCATTTCAATTGGCCTTTCTCGTCGCTGAATTTAAACATGTACACCCTCCTTAGTCAACCGCTTGTTCGATTGCGGGACGTCGTTGCTTGCTTTACGATTGCGGATTGTCGATGGCCGCGGGCTGAGTGATGACCTTGTCGATCAGACCGTAACTGACCGCCTCTTCGGCGCTCATAAAGTTGTCGCGGTCGGTGTCGCGTTCGATCTTCTCGTAAGGCTGCCCCGTACGCTCGACGTAAATCTGATTCAGCTTCTGCTTCGTCTTGACGATCCAGTCCGCATGAATTTTAATATCCGATGCTTGGCCTCTTACCCCGCCCAGCGGCTGGTGAATCATAATCTCGCTGTTCGGAAGCGCAAAGCGCTTGCCGGGGGCGCCAGCCGTCAGGAGCAAGGACCCCATGCTGGCGGCCATTCCCACGCATATGGTGGAAACGTCGGGCTTGATGAACTGCATCGTATCGAAAATTCCCATGCCGGCCGTTACCGAGCCGCCCGGGGAGTTGATGTACAGATGAATATCTTTCTCCGGGTCTTCCGCTGTCAAGAACAGCAGCTGAGCGATAATGAGATTGGCGACATCGTCGTCAATCGCGCTTCCGAGAAAAATAATGCGGTCCTTCAAGAGCCGGGAGTAAATATCGTACGACCGCTCTCCGCGATTCGTTTGCTCGACGACCATAGGCACTAACATGTTACCAACCCCTTTTCTCATTAGACGTTCGAATCTCGGTAATAGTTTAACACGTTCAAATCGGAATGTCATGTTGACGAGCCGTTTTCGGGCGATCGTCGTTCGGACGGTGCGGGACTGCGTATGTATGCGGAGTGAAAAATAAGGCACGCGGGTTGCACGTGCCTTGATTTGACGATTCGGAAAGCATAAGACCGCTATTGTCCATCCGAATCGTCGCCGTTACTCGGATTTGCTGTTTTCGACAAGGAACTTCACGGCTTTGCGGACTTTCAGATCCGCGTTCAGGCTGTCCAGGTAGCCGTTCGCCGAGAAGATGCCGCGGAGTTCCTCCGCCGGACGGTTATACAGCTTCGACAGATTGTCGAGCTCCGCGCTTACGTCCTCTTCGGATACTTCGAGGTTTTCCGCTTTGGCGATCTCCTCGAGCACGAGATTGCTGCGTACGCGCTTCTCGGCATCGCCTTTCATTTGCTCCTTCAGCGCCGCTTCGTCTTGGCCGCTGAACTGATAATAGAGGTCGAGCGTCATGCCTTGCTGGCGAAGGCGGTTCTCGAAGTCCTTCAGCATGGCGTCGATCTCGGTGTTAATCATCACTTCCGGAATTTCCAGCTCCGCCGCTTCCGCCGCTTTGTCGACGATCGCGGTTTCGCGAGCCGCTTCCGCGTCTTTGGCTTTGCGTTCGCCCAGCTTCTTCGTCAGATCGGCTTTGAACTCGTCGAGCGTATCGAACTCGCTGACGTCTTTGGCGAACTCGTCGTCGAGCTCCGGCAGGTTTTTGCGCTTGATCTCGTGCAGCTTCACTTTGAACACGACCGCTTTGCCGGCCAGGTTCTCCGCCTGATAGTTCTCGGGGAACGTGACGTTGATGTCTTTCTCCTCAGCGATGTTCAGGCCGACCACTTGCTCCTCGAAGCCGGGAATGAAGGAACCGGAGCCCAGCTCGAGCGAGTATTTCTCGCCTTTGCCGCCCTCGAACGGAACGCCGTCCAGAAATCCTTCGAAATCGATGGAAGTAAAATCGCCCATCTGAGCCGGACCCTCGTCCACGACGACCAGCTCGGCGTGGCGCTGCTGCAGACGCTCCAGCTCTGCGTTCACTTCCTCTTCCGTCACTTCCGCGCTTTCAACGGGAACGACGATGCCTTTGTATTCTCCGAGCTTCACTTCCGGCTTGACCGGCACCTTCGCTTTAAACTTGAAGGACTGGCCTTTGGAGAACTGCTCAACGTCAACCTCCGGACGGTCGATCGGCTCGATGCCGACTTCGTCGATCGCCTTCGTGTACGCTTCCGGCAGCAGGATATCGATCGCATCCTGATACAGGCTCTCCACGCCGAAGCGTGCTTCGAAAATCGCGCGCGGCACTTTTCCTTTGCGGAAGCCCGGCACGTTAACCTTCTGAACGACTTTGCGGAATGCCTTGTCCAACGCGCGAGCGACTTCCTCCGCGTCTACTTCGACTTCAAGAACGCCAAGGTTCTTCTCTATCTTTTCCCAGTTTGCTGTCATATTATGCTTTCCCCTCCGTAACGTCTTGCCGCCACTCTGCGACAAATCACATAAACCATTCCATTATAGAACAACATTGCGATCGGTTCAAGGCGCATTTGGCTTTATTCGGACATTTGCGGATCCATCGCGTAGCTTCTCAGCCAACGAAGCGCCTGTTCGTAGCGAAAACGAAGCTCGCCCGTAATTCCGTACTGCTCCCGGATCGCTTCGTCGCCTTGCTTACCGTGCAGCTTCTCCAGCAACAGCTGGTGAAGGGCGGCGGCCCAGACGTCGGACGATCCGTCGTCGTCGGCGGCCATGCTCTGAAACACCGGCGTTCCGTAAGCCAGCTCGGCGCAATCCTTCCAAGTCTCTTCCGCGAAATAGGATAGCGTAGGGTCCGACACCTCCGCCGACTGCCTCACCCTCTCCAGCACCTGATGCATGCCGGGCGGGAATTCCGAGAAGCTTAAGGGCGTATCCGCCGCCTCTACCGTTAAGCTCTCCCCGTCTCTCCAGAACGCAACCGGCCCGCTTCCCCCTTGATTCCGGATCGCCTGCAAGGCGCGAAACTGCAGAGGGGGAATATACTCTTCCCGGGCCAGCCATTGCCTCAGGGAGCTGTCGATATCCGGGTGAAGCACGTGCTGCAATTGGCTAAGGATGAGCATCTGCTGTCCCGGATCGTCGCCGTTGTACAGCGAGGCCAGCAGCTCCGGGATGTAGTTGGCGTCGGACTGGCTGCGCTCCGATAATCTCCGTTTGAAGATTTCTTCCTCGTTCTCTTCGCCCTCTTCGTTCTTCAGAAGAGCGTCGTAATCCAGGCTGCCCTCCGCCGCAGGGAACGCGGCGTCCAGCCAACCGAGCAGCGCCTGCCACTCCGTATGGTGCCGTTCCGCCTCGCCCCGGCATTGAAGGAGGAACGCCAGCAAAGCCTTGGCATCCCCGTAGCGCTCCGTTTCCAGCATTTTCGTCAATTGTATCTGATAGTAATCCAGCGTCTTCGGAAACAGCACCAGATTGTCCTTCGGTCGATCCGTCATGTGGGCAGTTCCCCTCCACCGGTACCGGCATTGATTCGCACATTGTCTTCAAAATTATAGCATGAACGAATTCCAAAATAAAAAGAGACCGAAGTCTTCGGCCAAGCCGGCGCTTGCAAAGGATGCGGATACCTGCCTCTTGGTATGGCCAGCGGCCCCTGCGACGCAATAAAGACCCCTTGATCTCAAGAGGGTCTCGGCGGTCGGGCTATGGAGCGGGTGAAGGGAATCGAACCCTCGCCTCAAGCTTGGGAAGCTGGCGTTCTACCATTGAACTACACCCGCGTATAAGAGGCATGCTGCGTGAAATATCATAGCACGGTTTACGGTCGAAAATCAATCGTCCGGCCCAGGCGGACGCCTCTATATGACCGATCCGGCAGGTTGGCGTGGGCAAGAGTGGATTGTTCGCAATCTGTGCGAATGCACTGACCGTGCGCCAGCCTCTACATAAGCTATCTCGTGACTTCAATCTTCGCAGTTGGGTGGTGATTGCATGAGTTATCCGGTTGGAGGCGCAGGAGTTGGCTATGGCGGCGGAATGGGCGCAGCGGCATTCGCACTGGTGCTGTTCATCCTGCTCGTCATTATCTTGCGTGCCGGTGCTGGCATCTGGTAAAAGCTAAGCCTCCCTAAATTCTGCAGGAGATCTTCCAGTATCCTCGGTTAGATGACGAATGTGCTTGCCGAGAATCCCCGCTGCGGCCGCCCGGCTTCGGCGGGGATTTGTCCGGGGAGCGGAACGATTCGTTCGCCGATGCGTACATACTAAGGAATAACAACCTGCTTTAAAAGGAGCCGTGAATTATGAAATTCAGCGCCGCCGGCGTTCGGACGATCTGCCCCTGCTGCGGAAACGATACCTTCGATAAAGACTACCGGCAATTAAAT
Source organism: Cohnella hongkongensis (assembly GCF_042654645.1). Lineage (NCBI taxonomy): Bacteria > Bacillati > Bacillota > Bacilli > Caryophanales > Paenibacillaceae > Cohnella > Cohnella hongkongensis. Next base: position 79,379 of record NZ_JBHSEP010000016.1, read on the forward strand.
TCGAGAGGCGCAACCTTCTTCGGGTTGGATTGGGCCAACCGGAACGCCACCATCCTCGTCTGCCAGCGCTGCACCCATATTTTATGGTTTATGTCCGAGCCTGAACAGCAGGAGGATTAATATCCTCTGCCGGTTCGGACGGACGTCCGCTCCAAGCCAAAAGCCCGTATCCCATCGCTTCAGGGTTACGGGCTTTTATCTATGCGTTCCATCGTAAAGGATAGCTTGGGAATGGCGTCCCAGGAGGGATTCGAACCCCCGACCGACGCCTTAGAAGGGCGCTGCTCTATCCAGCTGAGCTACTGAGACACGCAAAATTTATATTAGCACACACCGCCCCGCTTCGCAATACCTTTTCTGTCGCTATGGATTTGAAATCGGTTCGCCGACAGGATAAGATCGATACAAGCTGTAAAAACGCCCGCTGCCCCTCGTCTCTGCCCAAGCGGCGGGCATGGAGGAGTAAAGGGATATGGGAATGTGGTTAGTCTACGCGCTGCTATCGGCCGTGGCGGCGGCTCTTGTCGCCATCTTCGGCAAAATCGGATTAAAAGATATCGACGCCAACTCGGCGACCGCCATCCGCGCGGTCATTATGGCTCTCTTCCTGCTCGGTGTCGTCTTCGTTCAGGGAAAATTCGCCCAGCTCGGCGAAATTTTCGTCCAGAAGAAGGCTATGGCCTTTATCGTGCTCAGCGGAGTGGCCGGCGCGCTGTCCTGGCTGTTTTATTTTATGGCGCTGAAAGGAGGCAAAGTGTCCCAGGTCGGACCCATCGACAAGCTCAGCGTCGTGCTGGCCGTCGTTCTCGCTTTCCTCTTTCTCGGAGAACGGATTTCGTGGATCAATTCGATTGGCGTGGCGCTCATTGCGCTGGGCGCAATCCTTGTCGCCTGGAAGTAAAATCGGCGGCTTGTTTACGAAGAGAAGCCGCTCCGTCCTGACCGGCGGAGCGGCCTGACGTTCGTCAGCCTCTCAGGATCCGATCGGGAACGACCGGATTGTTCTGCCCCGAATGAGCGTGATTGACTTTTAAGGTTTCCTCGACGAACTCCTCGCCCTTCTTGGCGATCTGATTGCCTTTGTTCTTTTTGAATGCCTCTGCCACCGCTTTCTCACCTCCTCCGCTACAGGATGTTCATCGATTCGATATGGCGTTTCGTCTCGTCGGTGCCAAGCTCGTGCAGCATGCGGTATATCGTTCTGGACAGCGCGGCATACGTCTCGTTATCGGGGGTGTCGGATATCGTCGGAGAACCGCTATAGTTGAAAATTTCATCCTCGTCCGCGTCCTGCGCTTCCTGAAACAGCTCCTGAAGCTTGTCGATTTCCGCCTCGTTGGCGCGAATCTCGAATTCGAAGGAAGCCGCTTCGGGATCCTCCAGAATTTGTCCGGGTCCCACCGAGACGTAATAGGTCCTTCTCTCGTCCACCGTCGTTTGGGCGTCGTTCACGCGGCATGGGCTCCTTTCTCCCGCATGCGGGCCGTAGTCTTCACGTATTTTCTCCCCGGGGACATACATCTTATGCCTTTTTTCGCATATCCATCTTAGTGATCTGTTTTAGGGAAAGGAGGGGAAGACCGATGTGCGGAATTACCGGATGGGTGGACTGGAACGCGGATTTGACGAAACAGGCGGATACGATCGAGAAAATGACCGAAACGCTCGAACAGCGCGGCCCGGACGCCAGCGGCACGTGGCTTTCCCGCTATTGCGCTTTCGGACATCGCCGGCTGAGCGTGATGGACCCTGCGGGCGGAGCCCAGCCGATGATTCGTCCGGCCAAAGGCTCGGACAGTTACGACTGCGTGCTTGTGTACAACGGAGAGCTGTATAACGCGCCGGAGCTTCGCCGGGAGCTGGAGACGCTCGGCTATCGCTTCCGTACGACCTGCGATACGGAGGTGCTGCTGCAGGCGTATGTGGAATGGGGACCGGGCAGCGTCGAAAAGCTGAACGGCATTTTCGCGTTCGCGGTCTGGCATACGGCGGAGCAAAGACTGTTTATGGCCAGAGACCGGCTCGGGGTCAAGCCGCTGTTCTATCGCCGGGAGGAGGGCCGCCTGCTGTTCGGCTCGGAGCCGAAGGCGATTCTCGCCCATCCGGACGCGGAGGCGGCGATTGACGCGGAAGGGCTGGCGGAGCTGTTCGTCATCGGCCCGGCGCGCACGCCGGGGCACGGCGTATGGAAGGACATTCGAGAGTTGAAGCCGGGGCACTGCCTCCAATACGATCGCGACGGCATGAAGCAGTACGCTTACTGGCGGCTGGAAAGCCTCGATCATGAGCAGGATGTCGAGCAGACGGCCGAGGCGGTACGGCAACTTCTTGCGGATACGGTCGAACGCCAGCTCATGTCCGACGTGCCGATCTGTACGCTGCTGTCCGGAGGGCTCGATTCCAGCGCCCTGACCGCCCTGGCGGTCGACTATTACAGAAGGACGGGGCAAGGCCAGGTTCATACGTTCTCGGTCGACTACGTTGACAACGACAAACATTTCAAGGCTCACGATTTTCAGCCGAATGCGGACGCCCCTTGGATCGAGCGGATGACCGGCTATCTGTCGACAGTTCACCATCCGAAGCAGTTCGATACGCCGGAGCTGACGGGAGCGCTCGAAGCCGCCGTATTGGCCAAAGATTTGCCCGGCATGGCGGATATCGACGCCTCCTTGTATTTGTTCTGCCGGGAGATCAAGAAGGAGGCGACCGTAGCGCTGTCCGGCGAGGCCGCCGACGAAATCTTCGGCGGCTATCCGTGGTTTCACCGCGAGGAGGCGCTGAAGTCGAACACATTCCCCTGGTCGCTTGCGACGGAGCTGCGGGCCGGATTGCTATCCCCGGAGCTTAGGGCAAAGCTCAGGCCGGAGGAATATTTGGCCGATCGATACGCGCAAGCCGTCGCCGAAGTTCCGGAGCTTCCGGGCGAGGACGAGAACCGCCGGAGAATGCGACGCATGTCCTATCTGAACATTACCCGCTTCATGCCGACGCTGCTCGACCGCAAGGACAGAATGAGCATGGCCGTCGGGCTGGAGGTTCGGGTGCCGTATTGCGATCACCGCCTCGTCGAGTACGTGTTCAACATCCCCTGGGAGATCAAGACGGCGGGCATGCGGGAGAAAGGCATTCTGCGCAAAGCGCTCGAAGGCGTATTGCCGGACGACGTGCTGTATCGCAAGAAAAGCCCGTATCCGAAGACGCACAACCCGAACTACTTGACGGCCGTGCGAACCCGGCTTCTCGAGCGGCTCGACGATCCCTCCTCCCCGCTGCTTCCGCTGATCGACGCCGGCCGCGTCCGCGAGCTCGCCGCCGCGAGCGGGGCCAGTTCGCATCTGCCCTGGTTCGGCCAGCTGATGTCCGGTCCGCAGCTGTTCGCTTATTTGCTGCAGGTGGACTTCTGGTTGAGACATTATCAAGTGAAGCTGCTGTTATAGCCGCAAAAAAGCCCGCCTTCCGCGAACCTGTCGCAGAAGGCGAGCTTTTTCCCTTACGCTTTTCCTTCGAGCATCGTCAGCAGCTTTCTCAACGCTTGCCCGCGGTGGCTGATCGCGTTTTTCTCCTCCAGCGCGAGCTCCGCCATGCTCCGGCCCAAGGAAGGGATCCAGAACAGCGGATCGTAGCCGAATCCGCCGGATCCCCGAGGGCGGTTCAGAATCCGCCCTTCGACGTCACCTTCCGCCGCCAAACGGCTCTCGTCCGACGGGTCGTACAGCACAAGCGAACAGGCGAACCGGGCGGCGCTTAGCGTAGCGAACCCATCCCCCGCCTCCGGCAAGATGACGGCCGCCGCTCCAATCCGGTCCAGCTCGCGCAGCAGCTTCTCGTTGTTGGCGGCATCGTTCGACGGCTCGCCGGCGTAGCGGGCCGAGTACACGCCGGGCGCTCCGCTCAGAGCGTCCACGCACAGCCCGGAGTCGTCGGCGAGCACCGGCATGCCGACGAGGGCGGCGATCGCTTTCGCCTTAATCGTCGCGTTCTCCTCGAAGGTGGTTCCCGTCTCCTCGACGTCCGGCAGCCCCGCGACTTCGTTCAAATCCTTGACCGTAACGCCAATCTCGCGGAAAGCCTCGCGAAACTCCTTTGATTTGCCCTTGTTTCTCGTCGCAATCAGCAGCTCGTCTCCCCGGCGAATCATCGTTTTCCGCCTCCGATCCGCGCTCCGGCTTCGCCCAGCGTCTCCTTCTGCAGCGCGATCAGCTGCCGGATCCCGTCTTCGGCCAGAAGCAGCATCCGGTCCAGCTCCTGCCTCGTGAACGGAGACTCCTCTCCCGTGCCCTGCACTTCGACGAAAGCGCCCTCCCCGGTCATCACCACGTTCATATCGACCTTCGCCTTGGAGTCCTCCTCGTAATTCAAATCGACGACGGGCTGGTTCTGAATGACGCCCACGCTGATCGAGGCCAAGTAATCGGTAAGCGGGTATTTCTCGAACGCAGCCGTAGCGGACAGCTTATGTATCGCCAGAGCCAGCGCGATGTAAGCGCCGGTAATCGAAGTCGTTCTCGTTCCTCCGTCCGCTTGCAGAACGTCGCAATCGAGCGTGATCGTTCTCTCCCCGAGCGCCTGCAGGTCGACGACGGAGCGCAGCGCCCGCCCGATCAAGCGCTGAATTTCCATCGTTCTTCCCGTCAGCTTGCCTCTGGCCGCTTCCCGCTGATTGCGGGTGTGCGTTGCCCGGGGCAGCATGGCGTATTCCGCCGTTACCCAACCCTTGCCCTGCCCTTTCAGGAACGGAGGCACTCTCTCCTCCACGGATGCCGTGCACAGCACCTTCGTATTCCCGGCCTCAATCAGAACGGAGCCCTCCGCGTATTTATTCGGGTGAAGCGCAACCGAGAACGGCCGCAGTTCGCTCCCTTGTCTGCCATCGGATCTCATCGATTAACCTCCCAATTCCTCAATCTCACCCATTTTACCAGAGGTTGCACGCAAAAGCACCCGAACGCCGATATCGATCGGCGAATCAAGGACGAACAGGCGACGATCGGCCGCGCACGCGGATGAACGAGCCGCCGCGAGGGGCACTCTACGAAGGAAGGCGGTCGCTGCCCGGACCAACCATAAACGGCTCACCCGTCCCTGGGATCGGCGGGATCGCGTATTATGTCGGAGGTGAATCCGATCAGTATAGCGCATCCTTCTGAATCACAAAAGCCGCGCCTCGCTTCGAAGCCGAGGAGGCGCAGCGGCGATTCGTCCGTTACCGGGACAGCGAATTAATGTAGAGCGGACGGGTGACCGGTCGATCGTAGGTCCGATTGTCCGAGTCCAGGAAGGAATCGTCTCCGTTCATGACGACCCTCACCTGGGGCAGGTCGGCCGCTTCGGTCAGCGTAAGCACGAGCGCTTCCATCATGCTGGAAGGGACTTCGGACTTGGGCATCCCGCTCGAATCCTTCAAGTTGACGTTGACGGTGTCGGCCATGCGCACCAGCTTCTCGATCGACATATCCGGCGCCATCACCGCCCGAAGCGACTTCGTATCCTGCGGACCGGCGATCAGCTGCTCAAGCGCAGCCTTGGCCGCGTCCTCCTGACGGTGAACGAGCCGGGTAACCGGAACGAAGTAACCTTCTCCTTCGGCGGACTGCGATGCGAAATACAGCGTTACGCCCATTGCATAGGTCGGTTGAATGTCCTTGATTTTCTCCAGATTGATGCCCAGCCCCCGGGTGAGCACCGTGTCGACCGGCAGTCCGGAGGAAGGCATCGAGCGAATTGGCTTGCCCCCGATCGACAGCTTCACCTTCTCAATGCCGGGCAGCTCCGTCAGCGTCCAGACGAGCGCTTCGATTACTTTGCGCTCCCGCGAGGCGGCGATCCCGGGGAACGGGGCGGCGAAATCGACCGATATCGTCTGCTCGGCGGCATTCTCCGTCACCGCAGCCACCCTCGTTCCTTCCGGCAGCACGGCTACGAAGCCGGGAGGCAATTGATCCGCCAGCTGTTTGTTGGCCGTCATCCAGGCGATCGCCTTCTCCGCGCTCTCGACCGGAGCCGACGTCTCCCGATCGGCGCGCAGAGACATCGGCGCCAAGTATCCGTTGCGGTCGAGCAAGTATACGGTAATCATCTCGCCGGCGTCCGCGACTGCGGATTCCTCGGCGCCCTGAAGCCAGGCCTGCTCCAGATCGGCCGGAGGAGGATCGATGCGCTCGCCTGCGGCATCGTCCTCCCGGCTTCCGCCCCACATGCTGCAAGCCGACAGCAAGGGGACGACGAGCAGGAGCAGCCCCCATTTTCTCAGCTTGGCCAATCGGTGCGATCTCGTTCTCATGATTAATCCTCCCTCATAATTCGGTTCGTCGAATAGGCCGCCGTTCCACCGGAACTCTATTTGTAGTACTATGTATACGAGCCCTGCATGCAAATATGTTAGTTTGTCCCCATCGAGTTCAGACGGAGGCCGTCAGGCTTCGGAAAGAGGTGTTGAGGATGTCCCAACCGAATGTGTACCGCCTGAATAGCAAAGAGGTCGCCAAAGCGACGGAGGAATGGCTGACGAAGCGCGGCGTCACCAAGGAGCAGATCGGACAGCTGGTCATGCTGCTGCAAAAAGACTATTTCCCGGATTTGACGTTGGCCGAATGCGTGCAGAACGTCGATGCTGTGCTGTCCAAGCGGGAGGTGCAGAATGCGGTGCTAACCGGCATTCAGCTCGATCTGCTGGCCGAGGAAGGCAAGCTGCTTCAGCCTTTGCAGGATATGATTGCTTACGACGAAGGGCTTTACGGGTGCGATGAGATATTGGCTTTGAGCATCGTGAACGTATACGGCAGCATCGGCTTGACCAACTTCGGATATATCGACAAGCTGAAGCCGGGCGTTCTGAAGAAGCTGAACGACAAAAGCGGAGGAGTCACAAACACTTTCCTCGACGATATCGTCGGCGCCATCGCGGCGGCCGCTTCGAGCCGGATCGCTCACCGGAAGCAGGAGGAGCGGGAATAGCCGGCAAGCCGGCGTACCGCTTAAGAGGCTGTCTTACCGGCAGGTTGTAGTTCGCTTTCAGTTAGCTTGCTGGAGGCGGAAGTGAAAATCGATCATCTGGCGGCGTAGAGGGATCTCTGCGCCGCCCTTTTTTGTCCTCATACCTTAACAGCTCGGTCATACGGATCGCCGATGGCGCGCGTTCCGACTGGAGCCGGTTGCGGCAGAGGCGTGCGGGGAGGGAGAGACCCCTACGCCGGCAGGTTAAGCCGTTGTCGTAGGCGATCGACGGCGCGCATCCTGCAGACAACGTCTAACGGTTGCAGTGGCGCTTAATCGGTCGTTTTCCCGAAAAAGGAAAAGCTAACGGTTGCCACCGCGCTTATTTTGGGGTTATCGAGCGAAACGGCGCGTTTTCAGCTGAAATAACCGCTGCTGCAACCGTTACAACCTCCGTACTGCGAAAATGGCACAATTAGCGGCGCTGGCAACCGTTACGTTAGCGGGTTGGCGCAAGTCGGCGCGAGTTGGCGTAGGTTGGTGGGTTGGCGCGAATTGAGGCGAGTCGACGCGAGTTGGCGCAAGCTGGCGCAAGTTGGCGCAAGTCGGCGCGAGTTGGCCTTTGATCGCGATGACCGTCGGGACTCCCCGCGCGCATGAACATCTCCCGAAACTCATCCAACTCCAGCTGCGTTGATTTTCGAATCATGCGAACCGACTTGCGATTCCGTTTCAAATCTCTCTCAACGGGGATCAGACGATGCAGATCGCCCGATCCTGCCAGGCTGCTTTACGACCGTTTGCTTAATCTGACCGCATCGGGGAGGGGGCACCTTGCTCCGACGGCAGCCGCCAGTACGTCACCGGCGAGCCGGCGGCGTCCTCCCTTTCGAATCGGACCGCCTGCCCTTCCGCTTCCATTCGCACGAGATGGGCGATCGTCTCCGCCAGAGCAAAGCGCAGATTGTGCGTGTTGCTCCTCAGCCGAGCGCCGAAGAGCAGCTCGCACAGGCCGAAGGCGGTAACTTCCGCAGCGCCGATCAGCTCCGCCATTTTGCGCATGCGGCGCTCGTGATGGTCGAGCAGCTCGTCGATGCGCTCGCGGAATCGGACATACGGATCCCGATGCCCCGGATATACCCGGCTCACCTCCAGCGGCCTCAGCCGTCTCAGACTGTCGAGGAAAGACAGCAGCGGATCCGGATCTCCCCCCGGCATCCAGCCGATGTTCGGCGAAATGTCGGGCAGAACCTGATCCCCGCCAAGCAGCCTTCCGCTCTCCCGGTCGTAGAACAGCAGATGCCCCGGGGCATGCCCTTCTCCGCCGAGCACCTCCCAGCGGACGTCTCCCATGACGAACGTCTCGCCCGGCGACAGCAGACGAACCTCTTCGGGCCGGGGAGACACTTTGTCCCGGAAGCCGGCCAGGTGCGCCCGCATGTCCGCCTCCAGCTCTCCGACGAGCCCGTGACGAACGAATGCCTCTGTCAGCTCCTCCGAGAACGTCTCTCCCTCTCCCCACAGCCGGTTCGCGGAAGCGAGCGCGACCGGGGACATCCAGACCGGCGCGCCCGTGCGCTTCTGAAACCAGCCGGCCATTCCGTAGTGATCCGGATGGTGGTGGGTGACGACAATATTCACGATGCGATCCCACGCGACATTCCCGCTGTCCGCCGTCTCCTCCCAGAACGCGATCGTTTCGTCCAATCGAAGGCCCGGATCGATTAACGTCCAGCCCGAGTCCCCCTCGGGCAGCAAATAAGCATTTACCCATTTTAAAGAATACGGAAGAGGCACCTTGACCTGCAGCCAACCTCCGCCCAACTCCTTGATCCGATCGTTCATCGTCCGCAACTCCCTAGTCAAATCAATCTTTTACCGGCTCTGACGGCCATCAGGGCCGGGTCCCGGACAGCCGTCAGTCCCCCATCTCAGCTTTCGGTCCTCGCCCGTCCCAATCCAACCGGGGCAATCACCGATGGATAGATGTCCTCATATGATGGAGTATTCTCGCTAGCCCCCGGGAAGGAGTCTGAAGAGCCTTCTCCACGACATTCGCTAAGGTGGAAGGAGTACGAAACATGTCCACCCCGAAAATCGACGTCCAAGTCATCAGCTCCGGCATACTGTCCGACGACGTCCTGATGCTGGGGGAATCCCTGATGAAGCAGTGGAGAATACCCGCCCAGCAGCACCTTACCCTGCATTTCGGTTCTTTCCGCCACTCCGTCACCGTCGTCCCTGTTCCCCGGTACGAAGGGCTCCGCATCAGCCAGACGCTGGCCCGCCGAATGGGCATTTACTCCGGAACGCCGCTGCGCCTGCTGTACCAGACAGGGACACGTACGCTCTCCCTCGGTCCGCTCATCGGCGTGCTGGTCAGCCGAGACCATCCCCATCAGCCGGATAAACCGTTCGGGGACATTACGATGTTCTGCCGCGAGCTGACGGATGCCTGCCGGAGCCAGGGCGCATACGTGTATTTTTTCACTCCGAACGGCATCGGGTCAAGTCCTTCCTCGGTGGAAGGCTGGGTGTACGCCAAAGGCTGGCACAGGATGACGCTTCCGGCGCCCGACGTCGTCAACAACCGTCTCACCTCCCGCAAGCTGGAGAACAGACCGACCGTTCAGAAGTTCGTGGGAGAGGTTAAACGCCGCTTCGGCGCGCACGTGTTTAACGAGAAGTTTCTCGACAAGTCGGAAGTGTTCGACGCGCTCAAGAAAGACATCGGCCTGCAGAAGTACTTGCCGGAATCCCATTCGCTGCAAAACTATGCAATGCTCAGGAGCATGTGCTCCAAATACGGCATCGTATTCCTCAAGCCGGTAAGAGGCAGCCTTGGCAAAGGCATCATTCGCATCTCCCGTCTCGGTCCGGACAACTGGCAGGCGTCTTACGCCACCGCCTTCGGCACGAAACGGCAATCGTTCGGCAGTCTGGCGAAGCTGTTCTCCTCGATCTCCGGCAAAATCAAAAGCGTCCGCTATCAGATCCAGCAAGGTCTGCATCTGATCGAGATCGGGGGCCGACCGGTCGACTACAGGGCGCTCGCGCAGAAAAACGCCAGCGGCAAATGGGCGATCACCTCGATCGTCGCCAGGACGGCGGGAAGCCATCACTTCGTGTCCAATCTGGCCAGAGGCGGCACGCTGTCGACCGTCCGGGAATCCGTCGCCAAATCCAATCTTCCCGCGCAGTTTCGGGGAGACGCTTCCTTGCGCCTGTCGAGAGCCGCACTGGACATCGCCAGAGGCATCGACATGTATATTCCCGCCCACTTTGCGGAGCTCGGCATCGATCTGGCGCTCGATACGTCAGGACGCGTATGGCTGCTCGAAGTCAATTCCAAGCCGTCAAAGAACGACAACACACCGCTTAAGGAAGGAAAAATCCGTCCATCGGTACGGATGCTGATTCAATATGCCCGCTACATTTCCGGTTTTTAAGACGGTATTCGCGCCGTCTTCGCCGATAGAGCTCGGCGTTCTCGTATGCGAGCGCCAAGGGCTTCCTCCGTTCGCCGAAAGCCGCTACCTCCGGCGCCTGTGTCTCATCGCCGCTAGATTGGGCATGCCGCTGTTCGCCTTCGCTCCCTGGACCTGGAATTCGCAGGACGATTCCGTCAGAGGCTGGGTCTGGAACGAGAGGCGGAGCGAGTGGGCGCCGGAACGGCGAAAGCTGCCTTCCGTCGTGTACGACCGCGCTTGGCCGGAATCGGAGCAAGAAAGACGACGCTACCGACAAGCCTTGCAGGCGATTCAATCGGCGAAACGGCTCGTCTTTCTGAACGGAAGCTTGCCGCACAAAGGGGCCGTATACGAAGCGCTCGCGAAGGATCGGACGCTGGCCGGCATTCTTCCGCCGACAGCTCCTTACCGGGGAGCTTCCTCCCTGGCCTCCTGGCTGCGCGAGCATCGCGGCGCCGCCTTCCTCAAGCCGGTCGCCGGCAGCCAGGGCAAGCGGGTGATGGCGATTCTGCGGCAGCAGGGAGGAACGGTGACGCTGAGCGGAAGAGACGATCGCAACCGTCCGCTGAGGAGAAGCGGCGTCAGCGAGACCGAAGCGCTGCGGAAGGTAGATCGCTGGATCGCCGGAAGAGCCTACCTGATGCAGCCGATGCTGGATTTGCGGACGTGCGCGGGCGAGCCCTTCGATGTGCGCGCGCTAATGCAGAAAAACCGGCGCGGAAGATGGACGCTGACCGGGGCTGCCGCCCGGGTCGGATCGCCTTCCTCCGTTACGGCCAACCTGCACGGCGGCGGAATCGCCATCGCGGCCGACAAGACGCTCGTCTCTCAGTTCGGAGAACGTCGGGGTAAGGAACTGCTGGAGGAGATCGCCAAGCGGTCTTCGGCCATCGTCTCGCTTCTGGAACAAACTTTTGGGAGATTCGCCGAAATCGGGTTGGACTACGGAATAGAACGGAGCGGCAAGCTTTGGTTTCTGGAAGCCAACTCCAAGCCCGGACGCGCCGCCATGGGATCCGCCGGCCAAGAAGCGTTCTTCGCCGCCGCGGAGCAGCCTCTGTCCTATGCCAAATCCATCTTGCTTCGACTTGCGACAACCGACGCGCGGCGATCGCCGCAGGGTAGCGGTTGCGCTTCACCTGGGAGGGTAATTCATGAGTTTGACCATCTGTAACGTCCATTTCACACAGCAGCCGGAACGTATCGTATGGTTCTCCAGCCCGCTTGCGAAGCTGCTTAAGCTGGGCGGACGTAAATCGGTTAACGTCAAGCTCGGCAAAGACGTCGTGCCCGCCGCGGTTCGAACCGTCAAACGAAAAGGCCATCATGTCTACGTGTCCGCAGGACTGCGCCGCTCGGTCAGAGTCCCGAAGTCGGGAAGCGTCCATCTCGTAGGCGAGGAAGGCGACGAGATCCAGCTCGGCCCCTTGATTGGGGTGTTGACCGACGGCGCGGGCTCCTCCTCGTCTCCGTTCGGAGTCCGGACCGGATTCGTCAAGCAGCTGCTGCACCTCGGACGAAAACGGGCTTATCTGTTCGCGTTCCGGCCGCGCGACATCAATTGGCAGCAAGAGAAAATTCACGGCTGGTTTCTCGACGGGGGAGGCGGATGGACGCGGCGCATCGTGCCGTTCCCCGACGTCGTCTACAACCGGCTTCCCAGCCGCCGGGCGGAGACGGGCATGACGATCAGGTCGCTCCGCGAACGGTTTATCCGCAAGAAAATACCGTTTTTTAACTGGAGCTTCTTTAACAAAGCCGACGTCTACAAGCTGCTCGACAACGATCCGGAGGCGCTCCGGCATCTGCCCGAATCCGTCAACAATCCGGGGCCGGATAAAATCAGAGAGCTGCTCGAGAAGCATCAATTTCTGTATTACAAGCCAAGCGCGGGAAGTCTGGGGGCCGGCATCTATCGTCTCACCTATCATCCCCGCAAAGGGTACTTCATCCGCTATCGCAAAGGCGGCGGCAACGTGCTGCTTCGGTTCAGCAACTTCGGGAGCCTAATGAAAATGCTGAGAGCGCGTCATGGGGGCTCCCTGAGCCATTATGTCGCGCAGCAGGGCATTCGTCTCGTCGAGATCGACAATTGCCCGATCGACTTCCGGTTCCACATGCATAAGGATGGACGCAACGAATGGGTCGTCGCCGGAATCGGGGCCAAAAAAGCCGGCAGAGGCAGCGTCACGACGCACATCAAGAACGGCGGCTCGCTCATGACGCCCGAGCAGGCGCTCGGCCGCACCTTCGGGGCCAGAGCGGAAGAGGTATTGAAGGAAGCCAAAACGGTCGCCGTCCGGCTGTCCGAAGCGATCGAACGGAACTATTCCCACCAGCTCGGCGAGCTCGGCCTCGATATCGGCATCGACCGCGACGGCGACGTGTGGATGTTCGAGGCGAACGCCAAGCCCGGAAGATCGATCTTCAAGCATCCCGCCTTGAAGGATCAGGGCAGAGCCTCGCTGGAGTATATTCTTGAACACTGCCTGTATTTAAGCAAATTTCGCAGGAGGGATGAATCTTGACGATTCCTAAGTCTCTCTCGCCGAAGCCGGTCACGACGGAAGCGACGGCCGATAAACCGGTCGTCGCGATTCTGACCATAGAAGACGATATTCAGCATTTTCGGGGCAATCGGGGCAACTTCGCGGATTTGATCAAGACCGGACATCAGATGGGCATTTTGACGTACGTGGTCACCGTTAAAAACTTGAAGCTCCAGGCGCACAAGGTACTCGGCTTTACGTACCGCGAATCCGACGAAAGCTGGGTGCAGGCGTGGTTCCCCCGTCCTCATATCGTGTACAACCGGATTCCTCAGCGGGAAGACGAACGGCAGCCGAGAGTCAAGAAGAAGCTGGCCGCACTCGCGAAGCAGCCCGACATTCGACTGTTCAACCGGCGCTTCTTCAACAAATGGTCGCTCTTCCAGTGGCTGAACGAGAGCCGAAGAACGCGGCCGTACATCCCGGAAACGAAAAGGCTGACCGACTCGCTCGTGCTGAGCGGCCTGCTCCGGAAGCACCGGCTGCTCTATCTCAAGCCGGTCCGCGGCAAAGCCGGCGTAGGCATTATGACCGTCTCCGTCCAACCGGAAAAAAGGCTGCCCTACCGTCTGCAAATCCAGGAAGAGAAGGGCAGCCGCACTTTACGCACAGGGACGCTCAAAAGGCTGTGGGACCGCGTCGTCCGGCAATCGGAGCGGCTGGGAGAGCCGTATATCGTCCAGCAGGGAATCGCGCTGGCCAGCGTGAACAGCCGTCCGTTCGATCTGCGCGCGCTCGTGCAGAAAAACGGCGTCGGACAGTGGGAGCTGTCCGGCATCGGCGCAAGGGTGGCAGGCGACTCCAGCATTACGACGCACGTGCCGCGGGGAGGTTATATCGACGAGCCCGAGAAGCTGCTCGTATCGGTGTTCGGGCAGGAGAAGGCGAGCCGGGTGCTTCGCAAAGTCAAAAGCACGGCGATTACGCTAGCCAAGCAGATCGAGCGCTCCTCGCATAGCCGGCTGTGCGAGATGTCCATGGATCTCGGCGTGGATACGACCGGCCACGTCTGGTTCTTCGAGGCGAACTCCAAGCCGATGAAATTCGACGAACCGCACATTCGCAACAAATCGCTGGAACGCATCTTCCAATACAGTCTCTATCTGCACCGACAGCGGTACGAAATCCGGGGAGGCGTGGCCACATGACGTTAAACGAGGCAGCCTCCCGGGGCTCTGGCGATGACGCGCCGCGGGCGGCAGCTTGGCCCGAGCGGAGGTGAACCGGCTGTGGCTCAGCCTTCGCTTGGCATCCTGACTTTGTATTTGAACGAGTCCAAAATGCTGGAGGAAAGGCCCGTCTACGAGAAAATGATCGCGGCTGGCAAGCGGATCGGCTTGACGGTGTTCGTCTTCACCCCGCAGGACGTAAACGACGCCAAAGGGCTTATCCACGCTCAGCTGTACCATCCGGAGTCGAGAAAATGGAGGCGGCGCTGGGTGCGGTTTCCCAACGTGATCTACGATCGCTGCCGCATTCAGAAGAGCTATCGCTTCGAGCAGCTGCTTTCCTTCCGCAAACGCTATTCTCATCTTCACTTCATTAATCGGCCGCTTCGCAACAAGTGGACCGTCTACCGCACGCTGAGCAAGGTGCCGGCGTTCCGCCCCCATCTGCCGGCGACGAAGCTGTATCGTTCCGCGGAAGACGTCTCGGCGCTGCTGAAGAGGTTTCCGACCGTCTACCTGAAGCCGATCAACGGGACCGGAGGAAGAGGCATTCTGCGCATCGAGCGAACCCGGGACGGCACCTTGCTGCTGCAGGGACGCAATCACTCCAGGTCGATCGTCCAGCCCAGACATATCTCGCGAAACCGATTGGCGTCCGCCCTCGCGAGCTGGGATAAGAGAGGCGACAAGTACATCGTTCAGCAGGGGTTGAACATTAAGCTGCCCAGCGGAAGAGTTCACGACTACCGGATGCTTGTGCAGAAGAACGGTTCGGGAGTGTGGGAGGTGACGGGGTGCGCGGGGAGAATTGGTCCGCTTCGCAGCATTACTTCCAACCTGCACGGAGGAGGCGAGGCGGTGTCGATGAACAACCTGCTGCGCCAATGGGTCGGCAGCGAAAGCGACATCCGGCAGATCCGCCAGACAGCCGAGGCGTTCGGGATCGACGTGGCCCGCCATCTGGAAGCGACCTACGGCGCGCTGTGCGAGCTGGCGCTGGATCTGGCCATCGACCGTAACGGGAGAATCTGGCTGATCGAGGTCAATCCGAAGCCGTCGCGGGAAGTGTTCAGCCAGGCGGGGGAACGGGACGTCTACCGCAAGGCGATCATCCGTCCGATCGAATACGCGCTGTGGGCCTATCGGGAGAAAAAAGGCTCGCGCGTCCAGAAGTCGTCTCCCGATGTCGGCACGGAGCATCGTTCACCGGAATTCGCCGACGCCGAAACCCCTTAACTTTTACGCCTGGAACGACGCGAAGCCCCAATTCGCCGGTCCGTCAAGCGGCCCTCTCCGCTTTCTTTCCGGCCTTCGAAGCCGACTCTCGTCGGCCGGAAGAGGCCGGAAGCGCTTGTCGGCTCCATTGGACGGGCTCTCGAAGCCTTCGACTTTTTTTCTTTAACGGCGGTATTTGTCCTACGCGAACTGCCGCCCTTCTACATAAGTTATGGGGAATCACGGAAAAATCCCAACAAGAAACAGGTGTTTCCTCATGCGCATTCTGGTCGTCGCTCCAGAACAAATTCCCGTTCCTCCACCGCTTGGAGGCTCGGTCGAAATTACGATTTTGGCTCTTGCCAAACAGCTGGCTCGGCGGCATGCGTCACAATCGTCAGCCGCGCCCACGCCCGCTATCCGCGCCATTCGGTCATCGACGGCGTACAGATCTACAGGGTGCCGTCCGGCAGCTCTGCGACCTATCTGTCCCATGTGCTCGACTTCATTCGGGGAAAGAGCTTCGACCTGGTGCAGATCGACAACCGTCCCCGCTTCGTAGGTCCGATCAAACGCCTGATCGGGAACACGCCCGTCTCTCTGTTCCTTCATTCCTTGACGTTCGTCTCTCCTCCGTATGCGACGCGCTCTGCGGCTGCCGCCGGCTTGGCCCAAGCGAATATCGTCATCGCCAACAGCGAGTCGCTCAAGCGTCAGCTGGCTGTCCGATTTCCCGCCGTCTCCGGCAAAATCCGCAAAGTATGGCTCGGCGTCGACACTCGCCGGTTCCGTCCGTCCGGAACCCGCAGCGGGAAGCGGGCGTTCACGGTGCTGTTCGCCGGCCGCGTCATTCCCCGCAAAGGGGTTCCCGTCCTGCTGAAAGCGGTAAAGCGCGCCCAGCGCTCCGTTGCGCGGCCCATTCGAACGATTATCGCGGGAGGCTCCTCTCGGCCGGGTTACTTAAAAAGCATGCGCTCGCTCGCGGGAAAGCTGGGGGTGAACGCCCGCTTCCTCGGAACGGTTCCGCACCGCCGCATCCATCGCGTCTTCCGACGAGCCGACGTATTCGTTTGCCCGTCGCAAAAGCACGAGGCTTTCGGCCTGGTCAACGTGGAGGCAATGGCTTCCGGCGTTCCCGTCATCGCTTCGAACAACGGCGGCATGAAGGAGATCGTCCGGCACAACCGCAACGGGATTCTCGTGCGTCGTTATCGCGAGCCCCAGGCGTTCGCGGCCGCGATCGTCCGGCTGGCCGGCAATAACGCTTTGCGCCTGCGCATGGCCCGGACAGCCAGAAAGGACAGCTTGCGGAAGTTCGGCTGGCAGGCGACAGCTGCCCGACTCGACCGAATCTACTCCGGCGCGGGGAAGTAGGCCCGGCTCGGCGTCGCCGCTTCCTTGCGGTTGCGGCCCTCCCGCTTGGCCCGATACAGCGCTCGCCCGCGCGGAGCAGCCGCTCGGAATGGCTCCCGGTTCCCGGGCAATGCGCCGCCCGATCGACAGCGTCACCGGATCGCCGTCGGGCTGCTCGTCTCCGCCGCTTGCTCGCGAATGCGCAATACGATGTCAAGAGCGCTTACGAACGGCTCGTCGGGCAGAAGTTACGATCAGGAGGAGTGCCCAGAGTCCTTCTCGACGGATTTCTCGCCCTGCGCCAGCTTGCGCAGCCATTGATTGACGTCTACGCCGGTAAGCGCGCCTACCGTCTCCGGCATTCTCGCCAGCAAATCCGTCACGTAGCCCGTCACCTTGCCGGCTCCGCCGCTCGGTCCGCCGCTTCCGCCGTCGACGATCACGATCTTCTCCGTCTTCGCGAGCGGCTCCGCGATAGCCCGGGCGATCTCCGGGAACTTCTGAACGATCAGCTCGATGACGGCCGCCTCGCCGTACTTGCGCAGCGCTTCCGCAATCTTGTCCTTCGCTTCCGCTTCCGCCAACCCCTTGAGCCGGATGACGTCGGCTTCGGCCGTTCCCTCCGCGCGCTCCTTGTCGGCGTTCGCGCTGCCCGCCAGTCGGACCGCCTCCGCTTCGGCTCTTGCCTTCGCTTCGATCTGATACCGTTCGGCCTCCGCCCGCTGCTCCTGCGCGAAGCGCTCCGCCTCGGCCTGCTTCTTCACCGTTGCCACGAGCTCGCGTTCGCGGCGCTCGATCTCCTTCGTTTCCAGCTCGATCTGCTTCTCCCGCTCGATGACCTGAATTTGCATCTCCTCGGCTTTCACCGACTGCAGCGTCTTCGCTTCCTGAAGCTTGTAAGCCTGATCAGCCTCCGCTTTTCTTCTGTCCTGCTCGCGCTTGAACTCGGCCTTCTTCACTTCCATCTCCTTATGGGCTTCGGCAATGTTCGTCTCGGCGGTGAACTCGGCCTTCTTCCCGTCCTCCAGCGCCTTCGACTTGGCGATCTGCTCGTCCCGGTACGCGTTCGCCTTGGCGATCTCGGCGTCGCGCTTGACTTGGGCGATCTGCGGCTGGCCGAGCGCTTCCAAATACCCGTTCTTGTCGCGAACGTCGCGAATGGTGAACGACACGATCTGCAGCCCCATTTTGTTCAGATCGCTGGCCGCAACCTCCTGGACGTTTCTTGCGAACTCCTCGCGGTTTTTATAGACGTCCTCGACGGTCATCGTGCCGAGAATGGCGCGCAGGTGACCTTCCATCGTCTGGGTCGCGATGCCCTTGAGCTCGGTTTCGGGCTTGCCCAGAAACTGCTCCGCGGCCGTTGCCATCGACTCCATATCTCCCTTGATTTTAATCTGGGCGACGCCCTCGACCATGACCGGGACCCCGTGCATCGTATACACCTCGGGGGTATGTACGTCGACGGTCTGCACCTGCAGCGACAGAAACGACGCTTCCTGCACGATCGGCCAGACGAACGTTCCGCCCGCCTTGACAATCTTCATCCCGTCGCGGGTCAGCGCCCCGGTGACGATCATCGCCTGGTCGGCCTTCACCGTACGGTATCTCGAAGCAAACACGACGACGAGCAAAATGACGACAAGCACGATTCCGACCGGAATGTACAGAGTGGCTTCCATAGACATAATCTCCTCTCTAGTCTGTCTTAGAATGGGCGCCGAAAGCGCCTGGCTAGACTTCTTCCACGACGAAGGTTCCGGCGATCTCGTCCAGAATCCGGACCTGGGCCCCCTGTCGGATCGCGGCATCTCCGCGAGCCTTGGCGGGAGCGCTGTGACGGGTTCCTCCCTGCTCGTATACGATCTCTCCGAGCCTGGCGCCCTCGATCGAAGTGACGACCTCCGCCTTGCGCCCGATCATTTGCTTCGAGGACTGCGCGCTCCCTTTTTGGGCCGCTTGCAGAGGGATGACGACCAGAAACAGGACGACCGAGGAAACGCCAAGCGAGATCAGAAGAGACAAGCCGGCGATCGGCAGAGCGGGCCACCCGGTATTGTGCAGCAGCATGTACCCGACTCCTCCGAACACCGTCATAAACGTCGCGATCACAGTCGGCGACAGAAACGGCAGCTCTCCGGTGTGAACGTCCAACCCGAACAAATCGCCTACAAAAGCCGACAACACCGCGTAACCGACGCCTATGCAGAACAGGACGATCATCAACGTCTCCAAGCGGCTTTCACCTCCTCCGTGTCGTTCGTAGCGGCGGTTCTACCTAGTAATACGTTTGTCAGGTTGGAAAGTTACTCCTTTTTTGTAGGCTTAAAGGAATGCGAGAAAAAAAAGAAACGGCGCCCCTGTCGGGGAAGCCGCAGCCGCCGTCCTTCCGTTTGACCGATCAGAACACCTTTTTCTGCTCCCGATCGGATTTCAAAATTTCCACCGCCTCCCTGAATCGAAGCGAATGCACGATTTCCCGCTCCCGCAAAAACTTCAGCGAATCCTGGATGTCGACGTCATCCGTGTAGTCGATTAGCCATTGGTAGGTGGCCCTGGCCTTTTCCTCCGCCGCGATGTCCTCGTAGAGGTCCGCTATCGGATCGCCCTTCGCTTGAATGTAGGCTGCCGTCCACGGCACTCCCGCCGCGTTGTTATAATAGAGCGCGCTGTCGTGATTGACGAAGTGGGGGCCTAAGCCGGCCGCTTCGAGCTGCTCCGGAGTGGCATCCTTCGTCAGCTTATAGATCATCGTGGCGATCATCTCGAGGTGAGCGAACTCCTCCGTTCCGATATCGGTCAACAGGCCGATCACTTTGTCCGGAATCGTGTACCGCTGGTTCAAATACCGCAAAGCCGCCGACAGCTCCCCGTCCGCTCCGCCATACTGTTCGATCAAGTACCTGGCCATTCGGGGATCGCATTTGCTGACTCTGACCGGATATTGCAGCTTTTTTTCATAAATCCACATGTTCTCGCTCCCTCCCTATACTTGCCAAGGCCATGGCGTATCGTTCCATGGCCACGGGAACCGACTGAGGCTGTGGCCGAACTGCATCAGCGGGCCATGCTTCATCTCGAACTCGTGAGCGATCTGGCGCCGCCTCTGGGCGAGCTGGTTGAATTGCTGCAAAGCCTGCATATCGGTAGGGTGGGTGTCCAGGTACAGCGTCAGCTCGACCAGCGCGAAGTCCGTCTTCTGCAGCTCGAACAAGTCCCGGCAGTACGCCTCGTCGCCCCTTTCGCCCTGCTCCGGAGCTTTGTCTTGGCCGTCCCGGTAGTCGCGGTCGTATCGTTCGTACCTGTCGAAGCGCTCGTTCCAATCGTTGCGTTCCGCCCGTCCGTCGCGGTCAAACCGGTCAGCCATGCGCTTTCCCCCCTTTATTCGAGCGCCGGGAAGGATAATTGCTGTAGAGCGCCGGCCACAACGTGCCTCGCCGCAGCGCTTCCTCCAGCGGGAACTGCGGCAAGTTCATCGGCTGAAAGTGGATATATTGGTTCGGCGGAACGACATACCATTTCACACGGATCGGGGGACACGGGTCGTGCGGCCCCACATAGGGTTTCCAACTCCGCCACTGGGAATCGTACATCCGGTTGTTACCTCCTCTATAGTGTGCCGATCGCGGGACGATAGGCATCCAATATCCGCTAATATCCTATGCCTGAAGTCCTGGGCTTCTGACACGTTTTTTTATTTTTTTTCGAAAGGTCGTCTTCTGGCGCCGGACCGGCCGGGGAGCATGCAGAAAGGCAGTCGAAGCAAAGCTGAATGGCGCTGCGCAGAGCTTGTGTAGAAGAAGGAGACGAACAGGGGAACAGAGGAGCAGTCAAGGGACCGGAGGAGAGGAGCTGGCCGGGGACAAAAATGACAGGTTAAGCCGTTGTCGTATGCGATCGATGGCGCGCATCCTGTCGGTAACGTCTAACGGTTACAGTGGCGCTTAATTGATCGTTTTCCCGAAAAACAAAAAGCTAACGGTTGCCTTCGCGCTTATTTTGGGGTTATCGAGCGAAACGGCGTGTCTTCAGCTGAAATAGCCGCTGCTGCAACCGTTACAATCTCCATATTGCGAAAACGGCACGATTAGCGGCTCTGGCAACCGTTACATTAGAGGGGTGGCGTGGGGTGGCGCAGGTCGGTGGGCTAGCATGGGTTGGTGAATTGGCGCAGGTCGGTGGGCTAGCATGGGTTAGTGGATTGGCCTAGATTGGCGAGAGTAGGCGCGAGTTGGTGGATTGGCGTAGGTTGGTGCGAGTTGGCGCGGTTGGTGGATTGGCCTAGATTGGCGCGAGTTGGCGCGGTTGGTGGATTGGCGTAGGTTAGCGGGGGGCTGGCGTGAGCTGGTGGTTGGCGCGAGTTGGCCTTTGTTCGCGATGGCCGTCAGGGCTTATCGCGCATGAACATCTCCCGAACTTATCCAACTCCTGTTGCGTTGATCAACTGGGGCGATTCCTGCTATGCTGCTTTTGACCGCTTGCTAACCTGACAACATGGCGGGCGGGAAGCGGGCGGCAGCGGCAGCCGCCGCAGGCCCCGGCCGGTTATTGGAATTTGATCTTGAAGTCGAACAGCCCGGCCTTGCGCATCGCCATGAACACGATGACGACGATCGGGCCGAGGAAGACGCCGACAAGGCCGACCAGCTCGTAGCCGACGTACAGGCTGATCAAGGCGGACAAGGCGCCGATGCCGACCGCGTCCCCGAGAATTTTCGGCTCGACGATGCGGCGCACGACCGTAATGACGAGGAAGAGCAAAATGAGGCCGATGCCGGTGTACGGATCGCCGGCGGCGATCTGGAACGTCGCCCAGGGCACCAATGCGGTGCCGACGCCGAGCACCGGAAGAATGTCAACGACGACGATGACGAGCGCGATCGCCAGCGGGTATCCCGTTCCGATGATCAGCAGTCCGGTGAACGACAGCATGTAGGTGATGACGCTGAGCAGCAGCTGCGCGCGCAGAAAGCCGAACACCGATCTGCGCAGGCTGGCCAGCACCTCCTCTACCTGAAGCTTCGATTTTTCCTCGAACAGAGACAGGAAGGAGCTCTTCATCGTCGGCAGGCTCAGCGAGAACAGGTAGACGGCTACCAGGAAGACGATAAAGAAAATAAAGAAATCCGGAATGCCCGAAGCGAAGCTGAACAGCACCCCGGACAGCTTCGTGGACAGCTGGCTGAGCGCGGCCGTCATATTGGCGACCCAGTTTTCCAACTGATCGGGCAGAGGCGCGACTCCGCCGTTCGAATACGTCTGCGCCCTCTCGATCAAGCTGAGAATGTAGGCGTTGGCGTTCTCCAGCATGCTCGGCATTTTGTCCAGGAAGGCTCTGAGCTCGCTGACCAGCTTCATGCCGAGCAAGCCCAGCAGGCCCAGCAGAACGACGGTGAACAGCGTGCTGGACAACGTCGAGGCGGCCAGCCGGTTCATCCTCGCCCCGTTCACGAACAGAAGGGTAAGCGGCTCCAGAAATATAGCCACGACAAGAGCAAGCAGGAACGGCGCCCCCACCGTAAACAGCAGATACAAAAAAAGGAGCGATGCAGCCATCAGAACAATGGTTCGAATCGGCACGGCCTTTTCCCCTCTTCCCGGACTCCCCCGCCGCTACTGACTGTCTTCGGTCGAACGCGTCCCCTTCTCGGGCGGCTCGACCAATGCGATTTTGTTTTTGTAGATATGGACGCGCTGCACGCGGAGCCTTTCCGTCTGCGCAATCTCGAACACGTAACCGCCGTGGACGACCTTCTTCCCCTTGGCAATGTTGCCCTCCAGATGGTTGAACAGCCAGCCGCCGATCGAATCGACTTCTTCGTCTTCGATCTGGAGGCCGAACAGATCGTTCACGTCCTCTATCAGCATACGCCCGTCCACGGAAGTTAATTCCCCTTTCACCACGACGGACGGCATCTCGTTGTCGAACTCGTCCTGCATCTCGCCGACGAGCTCCTCGAGAATCGTCTCGGCCGTCAGCATCCCGGCCGTTCCCCCGTACTCGTCGATAACGATTGCGACCTGGGATTTTCTGTGCTGCATCAGCTTGAGCACCTTGCTGATCTCCATCGACTCCGGCACGCTCAGAATCGGCCGCAGGAATTCTTCGAGGTCGTGCTCCTCGTCCGGGTCGGCGGTCAGCAGATCGGTAATATGTACGAACCCGATAATCTGGTCCTTGTCCTCGACTCCGACCGGATAGCGGGTATGCTTGGTCGCGTAGACCAGCTTCATGTTGTCGGCGTACGAAACGTTCTTGAACAGGCAGTCCATATCCGTTCTCGGCAGCATGACTTCGCGGGCGACACGATCCGCGAATTCGAACACGTTGTCGAACAGCGTCATCTCGTCCTTGTCGATAATTCCGCTCTTGGCGCTCTGGTCCATCAAAATGCGAATTTCTTCCTCGGTATGGGCCGCGTCGTGCTCGCTGACGGGCTCGACGCCGATCAGCTTCAACAGACGGTTCGCCGCTCCGTTCAGAAACCAGATGAACGGAAGGAACAGCCGGTAGAACATCAGCAGCGGCCAGCTCAGCCAGAGCGATACGCCCACGGACCGCTGGATGGCCAGCGATTTCGGCGCCAGCTCCCCGAGGACGATGTGAAGAAACGTAATGATGCAGAACGCGATGGCGAACGCAATGGAATGAATGACCCTCTCGTCGCTGACTCCGAATTCGTGCAGCAGAGGAGCGATAATCAGATCGGCGATCGCAGGCTCTCCGACCCAGCCCAGGCCGAGAGAAGCCAGCGTAATGCCCAACTGGGTCGCCGACAGATACGCGTCGAGTCTCTGGTTGACCTTCAGAGCGTACTTTGCCCGCACGTTGCCTTCGTTGCTTAGCTGCGTAAGCCGGCTTTGCCGCACCTTGACGAGGGCGAACTCGGACGCCACGAAGAAACCGTTAAGAAAAACCAGAAACAAGACGAGAACGACGTTCCAGAAAATCAAATCCCACTGGGGTTCCAAGTGAACGAACTCCTCCTCCTCATCTTCTCGCGGGAGCGTTCCGCTCTGCGCCCGTTATCGTTACAGGATCGCCCGTCTTTTCGTAAAGTCCACGTCCCGGTAATACATGTCTTGGACGAGCAGATTGGGGCCGCAGCAGCCGGCTGCGGGACAATGGCAGCCGACCGCCTGCTGCATCGGATGGTTCTGCCATTTGGCGAACACGTCGTCGAGCTTCTCGGTGCGAATATTGCCGAACGGGGGGATCGAAGCGAAGTCGGTGACGTAGACGTCGCCGCTGAACAGGTTGACGTTCACCCGATTGCGTCCGTCCGGATCGTTGCGCACGGTCACGTTAGGCTCGTCTCTTAACCTGGCGATCAGCCGGCGCTCCTCCTCGTTTTCGCTGCAGGCGAAAAAAGGCAGCGTTCCGAACAGCATCCACACGTCGGGGTGACGGGCGTCGAGCAGCGTCTTAACCGCGTCCATCATCTGCCGCCGGGTAATGGCCGGGAGCGAGGAAGCGAAGGAGCTCGGATACATCGGATGCACCTCGTGCCGCCAGCAGCCCATCTCGACGATCAGCCGATGGATGTCCGCGATGCGCTCATGCGTGCGGTAGTTGATCATCGATTCGGCGGATACGAGCAAGCCGCCCTGCGCAAGCTTTCTCGCGTTGTCGATCATTCTGTCGTACAGCTTGGCCGTCGTCTCGGGCCGCACGCTGCGTCCGGTGCGGGCAAAGCCGACCCGGTGAAAGTCGTCGGCCTGCGTGTAGTTAAAAGAGATGTGCATGACGTCCAAATACGGGGCGATTAGCTCATAACGTTCGAAGTCCATCGTCACGTTGGAGTTCAACTGCGTGCGGATTCCCCGTTCCCGAGCGTACTTCAAGACCGGCAGCAGCACGTTGCGGACCGTCTCCATTCGGAACGTCGGCTCTCCTCCCGTCATGCTGATCGTCTCCAGATGACGGACCTCGTCCAGCCTGCGAAAGAGAAGATCCAGCGGAAGATGAGGCGCCTCGCTCATCGTCAGACTGTCTCCGACGGCGCAATGCTCGCACCTCATATTGCACAGATGGGTGACGGTCAGCTCCACGCTCGTCAGCTTGTGCCTGCCGTACAGCTGCAGGGAACGGATCGGATCCCACGGATCGTAATCCGGGGACAATAAGGGCAGATCGGAAGGGGCGGCGTAAGGCGCCGCCGCGGCCGATCGGGATAACGCTTGCTGCATCGTTCATGCTCCTGTCTTTCTTTACATTACTTTTATTGTAATAGTCGAGGCCGATAAAAACAAACTGCCCGACACGCGGATCGTCCGCGCGCGGGGCAGCCTTGTCGAGACTATGCCGGCATCGTATTTATTTTTTCCGCATTCAGCTCGATTTTGGAGATGAGAACGTTCAGATGCTTGGACAGATCCATATCGAACGGCGTTTGCAGCTCGACGCCCTCCTCGTCGGTCAGCACCCGAATGATCGGCCGGTGGGCGCACGTCGAATTAATGTCGCAGACGACCGCGCTCTGTCCGGTGTTCAGCTTGACGGTGAGGCCGATCGGATAGATCGCCACCTTGTCGCGGAACAGCTGCAGCTTAGACATATCGTACAGCGTGCCGCTTCCCGAATAGAGCATTTCCACCGCCTGATGCGGAAGCATCGCGTCGCGGTACACCCGGTTGCTGGTCATCGCGTCGTAGGAATCGACGATTCCGATCCATTTGGCAAAGTCGTGAATCTCGTCTCCCTTAATGCCTCGCGGATAGCCCGATCCGTTCAGCCTCTCATGATGCTGGTAGGCGCAGTGCGCGGCCAGAATCGGAATGTTCGGCTCGTCCTTCAGCAGGTAAAAGCCCCGCTCCGTATGCCGCTTCATCTCGTCGAACTCATTGGCCGTCAGCGCTCCGGGCTTGAGCAGCACCTGCATGGAGATTTGGGTTTTGCCCACATCGTGAAGCAGCGCCCCGATGCCCAGCGTGACGAGCTCGTCGTGGCTGTAGCCGCTCGCCATGCCAAGCAGCGTCGTATACACGCATACGTTCATCGAATGCATGTACAAATAATGATCGACCGTATGCAGGTTCATCAGCATAATCATAGCGTCCTGGTTGCGCCCCAGGTCTTCCATGATCAGGTTCATCAGCTCTTTCATTTTGCGTCCGACATACGGATACGTGCCGGATTTATTTGGGCCGGAGGAGTTTCCGAATTCCCGAAACACTGTACGGATCGTCTGCAGCGTCCGTCTCTGCGTCTCGTCGCTGAGCAATTCGGGAACGGACAGATCGTCCGTCCTTGAATCCTGGATGTAAACAAAACTGATCCCGGATTCCCCCAATCGCCGGATCAATTTGGAAGTAAGCTCGACTCCTTCGGCTAACAGCACGATGCCGTCATCGGAATAGATTCGCTTCGCCAGTCTCATTCCCGGCCGACATAGAGAAATCGGCATCATGCGCATTTCGTCATCTTCCTCCTTCTGCAATCGAAATCGGTCAAGAAGGCAAAATTTCTCTTCTCATTACATCGGTATTCCATTCCTATTATTGAATAGACCTGCAAGGAGAAACTTCGCTTATTCTTCAGGCTTCGACACTGTTCCGCACCGGGGAGAAGGCGATCACCTCATGATAAACAGGTAAAACAGAGCCGCCAAGGCGAAGCGGTACCAGGCGAAATACTTCAGCTTAAACCTCTGCAGCCCTTTCAGGAAAACGACAACGACGAGCCAGGCGACGAGGAAGGACACGACGAAGCCGGTCAGCAGGAAGCCGACGTCGATATGGCCGGATCGAAAGTTGTCGATGTTGCTCAGCAGCTCATATCCGGTGGCCACCGTCATAATCGGAATGGCGATAAAAAAGCTGAAATCCGCGGAAGCCCGATAGCTGACTCCGCCGAGCATGCCGGCGGCGATCGTCGATCCCGAGCGGGAGAAGCCCGGCCAGACGGCGGACACGCACTGCAGCACGCCGATCAGCAGAGCCTGCTTGTACGAGATATCGTCCATCGTCTCCGCCGTTCTTTTGATTTTGCCGGAATCGTATAGCGCCTCCGCCACCCACATGTATATCCCGCCCGCAACAAGCGCCCACAGCACCGGTGCGGCGTGAAAGCCGATTTCCTTAATATAGTCCCGGAACAGATAAGCGACGCCAAGCGGCGGCACAATGCCCAGCGCGACATGAATCAGATTCAGCCTGCGCTTTGGGAAGGCGTCCACCGACAGCCCGCGCACCGACTCCTTCCGGCCCACGCCGAAAACCTGCAAAATTTTGCCCCGATAGACGATCGCAATGGCCAGAATGGCCGCGAATTGGATGACGATCTCGAACGTCTTGAGCTGCTCCGGCGCTTCCTCGTAACCGAGCAGCTTATTCGCCAAAATCATATGTCCGGTCGAGGAGACCGGAAGAAATTCCGTTAACCCCTCAATAATCCCCAAAATAATGGAATCGAACCAATGAAGCATGCTTCACGATCACTCCCCGACTAAAATGACAAGGCGGTTGCAAAAGCCCGGCCAGCGAAGCCGATCAAGGCGCGGCGCTATACCGCCATCTCGGCTCTTTGGACCGGGCGACCAGCCCGTCGTCGTTCAACGATCGGGCCAGCACGTCGCGGATAAACTCCGGCAAATAATAGCGAACGTCGCGGCCTTCCTTCAAGGCGACGTATCCGACTCCGAAGGTGAACATGTCCAGCGTGGCGACGGTGTACTCCCTTCGTTCGTCCAGAGCCGCCCCGCCGATCCGCACGTCCAGAATGCGGTCATAAGGCGGTCGGCGCAGGTCCGCCCGCACCTCCATGCCGTCCAGACACAACGTTCCCAGCACCCGGCCGCGAAACCCGAACCCGCGAATGTCCAAATCCTGAAATTCCGGCAGCAGGCACTCCTCGAGCGATTTCAGGAGGAGGCGGCCAGGCAGGCGCATGACGCACGGGTTGATCGGAGACGGGCAGATCGCATGGATCTTCTCCTCAGTGACATCGCCCGCCGGCAGGCCTTCGAGCAATTGGCCGGCGTTCACAAGAGCGATCTCCGCGCCCGTCATCGACCGAATCGCCGAAGCGAGCAATGTCGGCAGCGGCGACTCCCGATCGTGGCGCCACGGGAGCGGCTCTCTCAGCCTGGCGAGCCGGCGGCCCATTCTGCTCTTGGCCTGCTCGCGATGCGCCGCGACCAGCCGCTCCATATCCGCGCTGGGCGTCATGCCTTCCGTCGGCAGACAGCCGCCGGACACCCGGACGAGCTTGCGGTCTGCGCCGAAGTCGAGCTCCAGATGGCCGATATAGGCGCCGAACTTGCCGGCCGCGCCTATCGCCACGTCCGATACGATCAGCGGCACCTCGAGCAAATGGTGAGTATGACCGCCCAAAATGAGATCGACGCCCTGCACGGACGCCGCGATTCGTTCGTCGTTGCCCAAGCCGAGATGGGACAGCAGGACAATGGCGTCGGTCTCCGGCTTTAGCCGCTCAACTTCGGCCCTCAGGGCGGCGGCCGGGTCTCCGGCTTCCCAGCCCAGCAGCCTGTAATAGTCGGTAAAAGGAGCGGTCAATCCGATCAGGCCGATGCGCAGCCCCGCTCTCTCCAAAATTAGCGAAGGCACCATCCAAGACGGAGGACGGCCCGTCTCCGACAGCGTCATGTTCGCGCAGACGAACGGGATGAACATCCCGCCGAAAATGCGCTCCAATTCGTCGGGCGTATAGCTCAGTCCTTCGTTGTTGCCGAGCAGTACCGCATCGTAGCCGATTTGCTCCATGGCGGCCCGGTTGACGGCGGCCATCGTCCCTTCCGTCTCCAGTCTCGCCCGGTCCAGAAAATCGCCGCTGTCGACGACGATCAGCGCGTTCGGATCGGTTCGGGCCCGCACCTCCGCAACGTATCCGGCGATTTTGGACGTTTCTTCGAGATGGCTGTGCAGATCGTTCGTATGCAGCAGTGTCACCGTTACCTTGTTCATCGAAGCTCTCCTAACCGCCAATTTGCGACATGCGCCGCTCCGTCGGCTCATGGCTCAGCGGAGCCCCGGCCAGCACGGCGGCCATCTCGTGATTTTCCGGTTTCCTATCCATCGCCTTCAGGAACAGCTTCTCAAGGGCGGCGGGGGAACCGAGCGCCGGCTTGACGTTCAATTCGTCCATCCAGTACAGGCAAGGCTTCAGATGACCGTCGGCGGTCAGACGCAGACGGTTGCAGCTCTTGCAGAAATGGTCGCTCACCGGATGGATCAGTCCGAACGTCCCTGCGCCTCCTTCGATTCGCCAATTTTCCGAAGGTCCGCTGCCCTGCGGTCCCTCCTCCTTCTTGAGCGCGAAGCCCAGCCGGTCGACCTCCTCCAATACCCGCTCCAGAGGCAGATAGTGGCTGCGCCATCCGGCGTCGTCGTGTCCGATCGGCATATACTCGATGAACCGGACGTGAACCGGCCTCGTCTGCGACAGCTCCAGGAAGCGGCCGATCTCGTCCTCGTTGACTCCCTTCAGCAGCACGCAGTTCAGCTTGATCGGCCCAAGTCCCGCTTCCGCGGCCGCCTCGATCCCCTCCCAAACCTTTCTCAGCTCTCCGCGCCGGGCGATGAAGCGAAAGCGGGCGTCGTCCATCGTATCCAGGCTGATGTTCACCCTTTTCAGTCCCGCGGCCTGGAGCTTTCGGGCTTGGTTTTTCAGCAGCAGTCCGTTGGTCGTCAGGGAAATGTCCTCGACGCCGGGCAGTGCGGATAGACCTCCGATCAATTCGTCCAGGCCGGGACGCACGAGCGGTTCGCCTCCCGTAATTCTGAACTTGCGTATGCCCAGCCGAACGGCGGCCGCAGCCACCTCGACGATCTGCGAATAAGACAGCAGCCGATCCTGCTCCATGAACGTCATCCCTTCTTCCGGCATGCAGTACAGACACCGCAAGTTACATCGATCGGTTACGGATATCCGCAAGTACGTATGCTTCCGCCCGAATCTGTCCACCAATTCCGCCACTGCCGACCTCTCCCTTCCACCCATTCTCGTGTCCCTCTAGCATAACATTTTCAATGGGGATATGGTATGCTTGCGGAAGCGAATGTTATCGTCTGGGGAAGGAAGATGGATCAATGAGTTCTTCATGGAACATCCAACTGTTCGCCGGCCTGGCAGAAAGGCTGGAGCTGCGCTCGCTGCAGCCGAATTGGGAGGAGGAGGAGCTGACCGCGGGCCGGATCAAGCAGCGGCTGGCCGAGCTCTATCCGGAGCACGCCGCGCTGCTGTCGGTTTGCTTCGTGGCGCGCAACCGCGCTTACGCGCATGACTCGGCGACCGTGCGGCGGAGCGACGAGCTCGCCCTCCTGCCGCCGGTGTCCGGCGGCGCATCGGAGGAGCCGCTGGGCGGCGGGGCCGACGCCGCGCCGCCGAGATACGAGATTACGAGCCGGCCGCTGGACGTCGGACGGACGCTGTCCCTCGTCTCCCATCCGGATCACGGCGCCGCCATCGCCTTCGTCGGGACGACGCGCGAATGGACGGCGGGCAAGCGGACGGTCACGCTGGAATACGAAGCTTATGCGCCGATGGCCGAGGCTTCGCTCGCTTCGATCGGAGATGAAATAGCCGCCCGATGGCCGGGCTCGCTTGCCGCGATCAGCCACCGCATCGGCACGGTCGGCATCGGGGAGATCAGCGTGGTGATCGCCGTCTCTTCCGCGCACCGGGCAGACGCCTACGAGGCCAGCCGATACGCGATCGAGCGTCTGAAGCAGGTTGTGCCGATCTGGAAAAAGGAAGTCTACGAGGACGGCACGGAGTGGAAGGGCCACCAGCTCGGACCTTGGGACCCGCTGGCGGAGCCGGGGAGCGGCGGAAGATGACGGGCGGCGGCGATCTGGATGTCCGCTACGCCCGGCAAGCCCGCTTCTCCGCGATCGGCGCGGAGGGCCAGCGACGGCTGCTGCAAGCGCGAGCCGCCGTCGTCGGCGTCGGAGCGCTGGGCTGCGCGATCGCGAACCATCTGGCCCGCGCCGGCGTCGGCAGCCTGACGCTGATCGACCGCGACATCGTCGATCGAAGCAATCTGCAGCGGCAGATGCTGTTCGACGAGGCCGACGCCGCGGCCGGCACGCCTAAAGCGGCGGCGGCGGCGGGCCGACTCGCCGCCGTGAACGGCGGCATCTCGATCACTCCGCGCATCGCGGACTTGAACGCCTTTAACGCGGAGCGGCTGCTGGAGGACGCCGATATCGTGCTCGACGGAACCGATAACTTCAGCGCGCGCTATCTGATTAACGAGTTCAGCGTCAAGCACGGCGTGCCCTGGGTGTACGGCGGGGCGGTCGGCGCTTCGGGGATGACGCTGACGGTCGTCCCCGAAGCGACGCCGTGCCTGCGCTGCCTGTTCCCCTCCGCGCCGCCGGGAGGCGCGCTGGATACGTGCGAGACGGCCGGCGTGCTCGCTCCGATCGTGGACACGATCGCTTCCGTGCAAGCGATGGAAGCGATCAAGCTGCTGTCCGGCCGGTCCGATGCGCTGCACGGCTCGCTGCTGCAGATCGATCTCTGGAGCAGCCAGTGGCAATCGCTCGCCGTCGGCGGCGCGCGCGATCCCGACTGCCCGGTATGCGGCCGGCGGGAGTTCGAGGCGCTGGAGGGAGAGGCGGAGGACGACGGGGCTGCGGCCGTCTCGCTGTGCGGGCGGAGCACCGTGCAGGTGATGCCGGGAAGGCCGCTGGCGCTGGATCTCCAGGCGCTGGAGCCGCGGCTTCGCAGAGCCGGCAGCGCCGAGCTGACCGCCTATTCCTTGCGGCTGCAGCTGCCCGGGGGCGTCACGTTCGTGCTGTTCGAGGACGGCCGGGCCCTCGTCATCGGAACGGAAGAAGCCCAGACCGCCCGGCGTATCTACGCCGAGCTTCTGGGCGAATGAATCGGGCGGGAATCCCCGCCCTCTGCTGCGGCCGAATTAGTCCGGCCAAGCTTCGACCGCGATGTCGTCAAGCAGCTTGCGGTGCAGGGCAGGGTCGACGTCCCCCGTCGTCTCGGACAGCGCGTTGGCGCTGCCGGCGGCAGCGGCGTATCGCAAGCACTGCTCGACCGGCCAGCCTCTGACATGGCCGTAGGCGTAACCGGCGACGAACGAATCGCCGCTGCCGACCGTGTTGACCGGCTCGATCCTCGGGATTCGCACGCGATAGATGCGTCCCCCCGCGCCGGCAATAGCCCCGTCCGCTCCAAGCGTCGCCGCCACGACCGGAATGCCTTGCGCCATCAGCCGCCGGATCCCCTCGCGAACGTCGCCGTTTCCCGCCTCCGGCAGGAGAGAGACGATCTCGTCCTCATTCGGCTTGATGAACGACGGCCCGGCCTCGACGCCTCGCACGAGCGCCGCGCCGCTGGAGTCCAGGAAGACGTCCGCTCCCGCGGCTCGCGCTAAGGCGATCAGCTCCGCGTACAGCTCCGGAGCCGCTCCGCCGGGCAGGCTGCCGGAGAAGACGACAAGCGCGGACTGCTCGCTAAGCTTCCTCAGCCTTTGCTTAAACGCTTCAACATGCGCCTCCCCGACGACCGGTCCGGGCTCGAGCACTTCCGTGGAAGAGCCGTCCCTGCCGTCGATAAAGTTCAGGCAAAGCCGCGATTCGCCCGGAATCTCGACGAATTCCGAGCGGATGCCCGCCTCCTTCACCCGGCTCGTAATGAACTGACCGTTATAGCCGCCCGCGAAGCCGGTCGCGGTTACTTCCTCATGACCGAGCTGCTTCAGCACCCGGGCCACGTTCAGTCCTTTGCCACCCGCCGTAGCCAGCACCTTCTCCGCTCGCGACACTTTGCCCTTGTCGAAGACGGGAACATAATACGTCTTGTCGATGGCCGCATTTAAGGTCACGGTCGTGATGGTCGCTTTCGCCTTCGTCACCGGTCGTTCCCCCGCTTCGCTCAAGCTTTGCCGATCGAGCCGCACAGACGCATCTTCTCGATCGCCGCCGCCTTCAGCGCCTGCTTCGCCGGCACCATATATTTCCTCGGATCGTTCTCGTCCGGATTCCGGGCGAACACTTCCTTGATCGCGTCGGAGAACACGATGCGCAGCTCGGTCGCGACGTTCATCTTGGACATGCCGAGGGAAACCGCCCGCTTCACCTGCTCCTCGGGTATGCCCGAGCCGCCGTGAAGCACGAGAGGGACAGCCACCTTGGACGCGATGCGCCCGATCCGGTCGAAGTCGATGTTCGGATCTCCCTTGTAGATGCCGTGAGCGGTTCCGATCGCCGGAGCGAGCGTGTGCACCCCGGTCAGCTCGACGAACTTGGCGCATTCGTCCGGATCGGCCAGCAGCGCGTCGGCATCGTCGACGACGATGTCGTCCTCGACGCCGCCGACTCGGCCCAGCTCGGCCTCGACGTTAACGCCTACCGCGGATGCCGCTTCCACCACTTTGCGGGTTTGCGCGACGTTCTGTTCGAACGGGTCGTGGGACGCGTCGATCATGACGGAAGTATATCCCGCCCGTATGCACTGCATTATGATGCCGAAATCCGAGCAGTGATCCAGATGAAGCGCGATCGGCACGGAGCTGCGATTGGCCGCGACCGTAGCCGCAGCCGCAATATAATCCGGCCCCAGGTGCTTGACCGTTCCTACGGTCGATTGAATAATAAGCGGCGATCTCGTTTCTTCGGCCGCCTCGACGACCGACTGAAGCATTTCCAGCGTATGGACGTTAAACGCCCCGATGCAATATCCGCCTTCCCTTGCCGCTTGCAGCAGCGGCGTCGACGATACCAGTGCCATGATGAGTTCCTCCGTTTTTATGAAATCTGTTCAACCGTTCGTTCCGTCAAGCTCCGTTCCGGTAAGCGGCATACAGCGAGCTTCCGATAATGCCCGCATCGTCGTTGTGCTCCGCGGTCACGACCCGGAGCCCTTCGCGAAAATCGGGCAGCAGCAGCCCGTACAGCTCCTCGCGGAGCGGACCCAGCAGACGTTCGCCGGCCAAGGCGCCGCCCCCTCCGACGATAATCGCGTCGGGGCTGAGCACCATAGCAGCGGCGGCCAGAGCGCGGCCGGTCAGCCTTCCGGCGCGAACGAGAATTTCGGACGCCAGCGCGTCTCCGTCGTCCATCGCCTGCGACAGATCGGCCGCCGTCAGCTTCTCGAGCTCGTCACCCGGGAACCGCTCGGCCAGCAGGCTCTCCCGGCCGGCGCGGAGCGCCTTCTTCGCCTGCCGGACCATGCCGGAAGCCGAGGCGACCGTCTCGAGACAGCCGCTGAGCCCGCAGGCGCATTGTTCTTCTACGCCGTCCATCCGGACGTGCCCGATCTCTCCGGCCATCGCTTGATGTCCGTAGTACAGCTCGCCGCCGTTCACGATGGCGGCGGCGATGCCGGTGCCTATCGTAATGCCGAGCACGTGGCGGTAGCCTCGGCCGGCGCCCGAAACCGCCTCTCCGTAGACGTACATCCGGACGTCGTTATCAATAAATACCGGCAGGCCGATCCGACGCTCGAGCAGGCTTGCAACCGGAACGTCGCGCCACTTCAAATTGCCGGCGAACTTCGACACCCCTGCGAGGGGATCAACCAGCCCCGGCACTCCCACGCCGACTCCGACGGCGCGGTAATCATTGCCCAAAGCCTCGCGTATTTCCTCGACCATATCCGCAATTCGCGCCAGCACCGCCTCATGGCCGGCCCAAGCCTCCGTCTGGCGCTTAAGCTTGCGCAGCACCCGCCCCTGGCCGTCCGTCGCTCCGCATACGATATTCGTACCGCCTACGTCCACTCCGATCGTCATGTTCATGACCGGTCTACCTCTCCTTCTCCGAAGCGGTGTCGTCCTCTGCAGCATACACCTTGACGCCGGCCAATGCCGCCCCGTCTCCCGATTCGGCAGGCCGTCTGTCCGTAATGCAGGCATGCAGCTCGCTTAGCGCGGCCACATGAAAGAGCGACGACTTGCCGACCTTCGTATGATCGAACACGGCGAGCGTCAGCTTCGACCGCTGCATGAGCAGGTTGGCGATATTCGCCTCCAGCTCCGAATAGGTGCTAACGCCCTGCTCCGTTACGCCGTCGACGCCCATGAACATCTTATGGATGTTCAGCGCCTTGACCGTCTGCTCCGCCAGCGGCCCGCACAGCTCGAAGCTGCGGTTGCGGAGCACGCCGCCGGTCAGCACGATCTGCAGCTCCTCGCAGTCGGCCAGCTCCATCGCAATGTTGACGGCGTTGGTGACGACGGTGATGTTGCGCCTTTTTTTCAGCGCCTTGGCGATCAGGAACGTCGTCGTCCCCCCGGTCAGCCCGATCACGTCGCCTTCCTCGACCAGGGACGCCGCCAGCCGGGCGATCGCTTCCTTCTCCCGGTACAGCGCCTGCTGCTTCTCGCGAAAAGGAACTTCGCGGATCAAGCCGCTCCCGGCGTACTTGGCCCCTCCGCCCATCGTGCGGATCACCTTGCCCGCTTTCTCGAGGTCGTCAAGGTCGCGTCTGGCGGTCGCTTCGGAGCATTCGAAATTGTCCGTCATCTCCTGCAAGGTGATGCTGCCGTATCGTTCCAGGTAGGCGAGCACCTGCTCCTGCCTTTCGGATTTGTTGCGCGTCATTGCCCGGCTCCTTCGCTGGATTATATCGTCACGACTTGCGTCAAATTTCTCGGATGGTCGGGATCGACGCCCCGCTTCATCGCCGTGTAGAATCCGAAGTACTGCAGCACCGGCAAGTAGAGCACCGCGCGCGCCTCGTCGCTCAGCGAGCCTCCGCCGAGCTCGAACACCGCGTCGGCGAAGGCGGTATCCTCGCCTTTCTCCGTCGTAACGAGCAGCACGAATGCGCCGTAGCCTTTCATCTCCTCCGCCACCTTCAGCTCATAGGACCGAGCCTGCTCGGAGACGAGCAGACAGACGAGCGTACCCGGCTCGACGATCGACTTCGGACCGTGCCGGAACTCCAGCGTGCCGTAGCTCTCCGTCCAGACGTAGGACATCTCCTTCAGCTTCAGGCACACCTCTTGAGCCAGCCCGAAGTAAGCCCCCATGCCTAAATAGATATATTTATTAAAATCGTTGGCTTCGACCAGATTTTCCGCGAACGCGCGGCCGCGCTCGACGACGTCCCCCTGCAGACTCAGAAGCGCCTCCAGCTCGGAAGCCTGCCCGCCGCCTGCGGCCAGGGCGATCGCCGCCTGCATCATATACGTCATGCTGCTGAACGACTTGGTCATGACCGTGCTTTTCTCCTTGCCCAGCGGCGACACGAGGCATTCCGTCATCCGGCCCAGGCGGCTGTCCTCGTAGCACGTAATTCCGCAAGTCGACCAGTTCGGCAAGTCCTTCACCGAATCCAGCGCCAGAATGACTTCGGAGGACTCTCCCGAGCGGGATACGCCGACCAGAAGCACTTTGCGGCTGCGAGCGACCGATTGGTCCCGATACAGAAAAATATCCGAGGAAGGAAGCGCGCTGGCGCTCCGTCCGAGCCACAATCTGAACGTTGCCGCCATCGTCTGCGCCTGATAGTAGGAGGAACCGGACCCGATAAAGACGACTTCGTCGTATTCCGCGTTGCCGATATAGGTTGACGCCCATTGCTTCTGCTGCTTCAGCTGCTCCCAGGCCGCCTTTAATGCTTCCGTTTGTCCGCCGATTTCCGGCAGCGTGATGTTGCCTCTCGTCACGTAAACCACTCCTCGTTTTCATTCTGTTCAATGCTATTATATTTCTTTTTAATGAAAATTCCAATCACTTTTTTGAAGTATTATTTCATTTTTAGTTGGCAAATTTTATCTTGTCTAGTTATTGCAAGAAAACGCTTTAATTGATAGCATTAGAATGAAGAAGTTAGCCGAATTTTCTCGATTATTCGAGGTTCCTGTCGAGGTGCAAAATGAGAGTACATATTACAGATGTTCGATCAGGAGATCGATTGTCGGAGGACGTCTTTAACGCTTACGGCCTGCATGTCCTCTCCAAAGGTACGTCGCTGAACGAAAAGGAAATCTCGCGAATCTTCCAGCATCAGATCGACTTTGTCGACATTGAAAGGCGTTCAGACCCGTCCGGTCCGGCCGCCGCGAGCGACCTCGAAGAGGTTGTTCCCGGCTATAATCCGCTGCTGAGACCGCTGTACCACGACGCGGTGGCGGGCGCCGAGCAATTGTTTCAGAAAGCTCTTGCAGAAGGCAAAATTTATGAAGACGACGTGAAAGAGAGCTTCCAGCCTCTCGTCGAGAACTTCCGTACGGAACGGGACGTCGTATCGCTGCTGCTCATGCTGAACAGTCAGGACGACTATACTTACCAGCATTCCGTGCAGGTCGGCATGCTGTGCTATTACATTGCGCGGTGGCTCGGCTGGAGCGAGGAAAAGACGGTCAGGGCGGGGAAAGCCGGCTTCCTGCACGACGTCGGCAAATGCAGAATCGCCGACAAGATCTTGAACAAGCCTACCCGGTTGACCGATGACGAATATAAGGAAATTCAGAATCATCCCAAGTTCGGCTACGAGATTCTGACGCGTTCGTTCGACGACTCCGAAGTCGCCTTGGCCGCTCTCCAGCACCATGAACGGATCGACGGCACAGGCTACCCGCAAGGTCTGTCGGGCGATCAGATTCATCCGATGGCCAAAATCGTCGCCGTTGCGGACGTCTACAGCGCGATGATCTCTTCGCGGGTGTACAGCGAGAAGAAGGACCTGCTGTTCGTGCTGCGGGAGCTGTACGACCTCAGCTTCAAGGAGCTGGATCCCGACATTACCCATACGTTTATCCGGCATATGCTCCCGAATTTCATCGGCAAGAAAGTGGAACTGTCGAACGGGGAATTCGGTACGATCGTCATGACGAATCCGACCGACTTCTTCCGTCCGCTCGTTCAGATCGGAGAGCGGTTCGTCGACTTGTCGGTCGTCAGGAACGTCTCTATTTTACATGTCCAGATGTAAAAAGGTGCCTGCTTCCCTGCTCCGGGGAAGCAAGCACCTTTTATATGGATGCTGAGACGCGCCGTCCTTCGCGGCGGCTAGCGAATGCGCCTTGCGTACAAATAGGTGTCCTGCCAATACGGCTTGTCGATCGGCGTCACCTGAACTCCGTCCTCCGGCTCGGGGCTGGCATGAATCATATTGCCGTTCCCCATATAGATGCCCACGTGTCCGACCGTCTTATCGCTCTTGAACCGGCCGGGCACGTAGAAGAACATCAGATCGCCCGGCTGCAGCTCGTCTCTGGAGACGAAGCGGCCTTTTTCCGCCTGGTCCCTCGCCAGCCGGGGCAGCTCGACGCCGAAGCGATCGAACACATGCTGCGTGAAAGACGAGCAATCAAACGCCTTGGACTGCTCGTAAGGTCCCGTTCCAAAGACGTATTGGACGCCAATATACTTTCTGGCGAACTCCAGAAGGGAAGAAGCCGATCCCCCGGTTTCGTTGGCGGTCGCGTTCATTCCGGACTTCCCGATCGGCTTCCGGGAAAATTCCGTGCGTCGTCCGGCTGCCCCCGAGTCCGGAAGGGACGGCTTGGGGAAGAAGGCGACTTCTCTGTCCTGAATTCGGAATGCGGCCGCATCGCCGAACAAATTCTGCAGAGCGGTGACGGGCACGAACAGCTCGTCTCCTTCCTTCAGTGCCGGACCGGCCATCGCAGCCTTGCGGCTGCCTACGGCTACGCGGCTCTCCCCCGCCCGGAACACCCATGACGGATCGTTGTCCCCCATTCCGTAACCGCCGTCCGGCAGCCACCGCGCCCTGTAGCCGGTCGCCCGGGCGACCGCTCCGAGCGAGACATAGCTCGCGTTCTGCAGCCGCCGCACCGGCACGATATGCCGCCCCTCGTCCAGCTCGGCGGGGGATTGTTCGCTTTCCACCTTAACGGGTCCCGAATGCTTCCGGAGATCCGCCGTATCGCCCGGATTTCTTACGCATCCGGCCGCCAGCAGCAATACCAGTAATAGCGTCGACTTATGGCTGATCTTCATCGCTCTAGCCGCCTTCCGATTAAATTCATTCCCCTATTAGGATGACGTAGCGCTATCCCGTTTATGCTTCAGCGGACGCTGCGCCCCAGAAAGGGAATCGGAGCATAAACGGCTTACGCCGTCCTTGGGATCGGCGGGATAACGTTGATGTCGGAGACGATTCAGATCTGGATTGCGAATTTTATGCTTTCTGGGTCACAAAAGAAAATCCCGCCCGCCAACAGGCGAGAGGGATCGCGAGGTTATCTCTTTAGAAACGTCCGGCTTGGCCGGCCAACTGCTGCTCGGCAATCTGCACCAGGCGCCGGGTAATGTTGCCCCCGATGCGGCCGGTATCCTTCGTCAGCATATCGCCGTGATATCCGTCGCGGGAAAATGGAATGCCCAGCTCCTGAGCGACCTCGTATTTCAGTTGGTCGAGAGCGGCACGCGCTTGCGGCGCGACGAGCTGATTGCTGTTGTTGTTATTCGCCATTAAGTCTCACCTCCATCAATTACCACGTATTATGCTTCATCGCTTCAAGTTCTATGCGCGAATGGAAGGTTAAACTTGGCCTGCCACCAATCGCCTAGTGGCAATTCTACACGAATCGTATATCATAGAGTATAGATCAGCCGGCGGTTTTATCGTTCAGGCTTTTCTTCATAACCTTTTACTCTTGGGAGTCGCTGTTAGTGACTCCTTTTTTTCGTCGGTTCAAACCTGTTCGATTCCTCCCCCTGCTTGCCCGCTGCCTGAATCGCAAACAAAAACAGAACATTCGCCCTTGTGATAACAGGAACGAACGTTCTGTTCAATAGTCAGCGGAGAAAAGTCCAAATGAAAAGAAAGGAGGCGGCTTCAAGAGCCCGCCTCCTTCTCGCTCAATCGTTGCCGTTTTTATCCGATGCTGCCTTCCATCTCGAACTTGATCAAGCGATTCATCTCGACCGCATACTCCATCGGCAATTCCTTCGTGAACGGCTCGATGAAGCCCATGACGATCATCTGCGTCGCGTCCGCTTCCGACAGGCCGCGGCTCATCAAGTAGAAGAGCTGGTCCTCGGACACCTTGGAGACGGTCGCCTCGTGCTCGAGCGTGATGTTGTCGTTCATGATCTCGTTGTACGGAATCGTGTCGCTCGTCGACTGGTTATCCAAAATCAGCGTATCGCACTTGATGTTCGCTTTCGCGCCTTCGGCGTTGCGTCCGAAGGAAGCGAGACCGCGGTACGTGACTTTGCCGCCGTGCTTGGAGATCGACTTGGAGACGATCGTCGAGCTCGTGTCTGGCGCGAGATGGATCATTTTCGCTCCGGCGTCCTGGTGCTGGCCTTTGCCGGCCACCGCGATCGAGAGCACCATGCCCTTCGCTCCGCGGCCTTTCAGGATGACGGCCGGATACTTCATCGTCAGCTTGGAGCCGATGTTGCCGTCGACCCACTCCATCGTCGCGTTCTCTTCGGCGACCGCACGCTTGGTGACGAGGTTGTAGATGTTCGGCGCCCAGTTCTGGATCGTCGTATAGCGGACGCGAGCGTCCTTCTTGGCGATGATCTCGACGACCGCGCTGTGCAGCGAGTTCGTGCTGTAGACCGGTGCGGTGCAGCCCTCGACGTAGTGAACGGAGCTGCCTTCGTCGGCGATGATCAGCGTGCGTTCGAATTGGCCCATGTTCTCGGAGTTGATCCGGAAGTAAGCTTGCAGCGGAACGGTGCACTGCACGCCTTTAGGGACGTAGATGAAGCTTCCGCCGGACCATACCGCGCTGTTCAGCGCTGCGAACTTGTTGTCCGCAGGCGGGACGACGGTGCCGAAATATTCCTTGAAGATTTCCGGATGCTCGCGCAGGGCGGAGTCGGTGTCCATGAAAATGACGCCCTGCTTCTCCAGCTCCTCCTGCATGCTGTGGTAGACGACCTCGGATTCGTACT
The DNA here is from genome assembly GCF_042654645.1 of Cohnella hongkongensis. Classification (NCBI taxonomy): domain Bacteria; kingdom Bacillati; phylum Bacillota; class Bacilli; order Caryophanales; family Paenibacillaceae; genus Cohnella; species Cohnella hongkongensis. The sequence continues at coordinate 119,879 of NZ_JBHSEP010000016.1, forward strand.
GCGCCGATACGCCCGCCAGAAACTTCTGCTCCGCTTCCGGAATGCCCAGCTTGTCGAACGTCGCCTTGATTTCTTCCGGAACTTCTTCCCACGTCTTGCCCTGCTTCTCGGACGGCTTGACATAATACTGGATATCTTCGAAATCCAGATCGTCCATGTTGCCGCCCCACTTCGGAATGTCCATCTTGCGGAACTGCTCGAGCGATTTCAGACGGAACTTCAGCATCCATTCCGGCTCGCCCTTCATCTCCGAGATCGTGCGAACGATTTCTTCGGTCAGTCCTTTGCCGGACTGGAATATCGCTTTATGCTCGTCGCGGAACCCGTATTTATATTCTTCCAATTCGGGCATTTGCTTCGCCATAGCCGATCAACCTCCTCTTTATTGTTCAATGCCTTCGTGGCGGCCGCTGCCGTGCTCCACGCCTTTGCGCAGGGCGTTCCAGGCCAGCGTCGCGCACTTGATTCTCGCCGGAAACTTGTTAACGCCGGACAGCGCCTCGACGTCTTCGTACTCTTCGAACTGAACGTCCTCGCCCTTCATCAGCGCGGAGAACTTATCCGCGAGCGCCAGCGCCTCTTCCTTCGTCTTGCCCATGATCGCTTCGGTCATCATCGAAGCCGACGACATGCTGATCGAGCAGCCCTCGCCCGTAAACTTCACGTTGCGGACGACGTCGTCTTCGAGCTGAAGCTGCAGGGAAATCCGGTCGCCGCACGTCGGATTGTTCAGGTTGACGGTTACGGACCCGTCCTCCAGCTCGCCCCGGTTGCGCGGCGTTTTATAATGATCCATAATGACGCGGCGGTACAAATCATCCAATTGACTCATAACCGAAAAACTCCTTTGTCTTCACCAGAGACTCGGCCAGCCGGTCGATATCTTGTTCGGTGTTGTACAGGTAGAAGCTGGCGCGGGCCGTCGCGCTCGCGTTCAGCCATCTCATCAGCGGCTGGCAGCAGTGATGGCCGGCGCGTATGGCGATGCCCTCGGTATCGAGCACCGTGGCGACGTCGTGCGGATGCACGTCTCCCAGGTTAAAGGTGACGAGTCCGGCGCGCTGCTCGGCAGACGGGCCGTAGATCTTCACGCCGTCGATCGACGAGAGGCGATCCATCGCGTAACGAACGAGCTTATGCTCGTGCGCTTCGATACGATCCATGCCGATCTGCTCCAGAAAGTCGATCGCCGCGCCGAGACCGACCGCCCCGGCAATGATGGGCGTGCCGCCTTCGAATTTCCACGGCAGCTCCTTCCAGGTGGAGTCGTGAAGCTCGACGAAGTCGATCATCTCGCCGCCGAATTCGATCGGCTCCATGCTCTCGAGCAGCTGCGCCTTCCCGTATAATGCCCCGATTCCGGTCGGAGCGCACATCTTGTGTCCGGAGAAGGCGTAGAAGTCGACGTCCAGCGCCTGCACGTCGACTTTCATGTGCGGCGTGCTCTGCGCCCCGTCGACGACGAGGACCGCGCCCTTGCGGTGCGCGATCTTCGCGATCTCCGCGATCGGGTTGATCGTGCCGAGCACGTTGGACACGTAAGTGATGGCGACGATTTTCGTCCGTTCCGTCACCGTCGCTTCCACGTCCTCCAGCGCGACTGTGCCGTTCGGCTGCAGCGGAATGTACTTCAGCGTCGCCCCCGTCGCCTTCGCCGCCTGCTGCCACGGAATCAGGTTGCTGTGATGCTCCATCGGCGTGATGACGATCTCGTCGCCTTCCCGCAGCGTCTGGCGGGCGTAGCCGGAAGCGACGAGATTCAGCGCCGTCGTCGTGCCGCGGGTAAAGATGATCTGCCGCGAGGCCGGAGCGTTCAGGAAGCGGGCCACCTTCTCCCGAGCGCCTTCGTACGCGTCCGTCGCGCGGGATCCGAGCGTATGCACGCCGCGGTGCACGTTGGCGTTGTCCCGTTCATAATAGCGCTTGACCGCTTCGATCACGGATCGGGGCTTCTGCGTCGTCGCCCCATTATCCAGGTATACGAGCGGATGGCCGTTAATATCCTGATGAAGAATCGGAAATTCCGACTTCAATGCGATCGGGTCCATAGTTAGCCCAGCTTTCTTGCAAGGATGCGGTGCAGTTGCTCGCGCAGCCCTTCAAGCGGAATCTCGGACACGACCGGATCGAGGAAGCCGTGAATGATCAGCCTCTCCGCTTCGCTGCGAGTAATGCCTCTGGACATCAGATAATAGATCTGTTCGGCGTTGACTTGGCCGACGCTCGCCGCGTGTCCGGCTTTGACGTCGTCCTCGTCGATCAGCAGAATCGGGTTGGCGTCTCCGCGGGCTTTCGGGCTCAGCATGAGCACCCTCTCCGTCTGCTGGCCGTTCGCCTTGGTGGCGCCGTGCTCGATCTTCGTAATGCCGTTGATGATCGCCGTCGCCTCTTCCTTCATCACCGCGCGGGTGATCATGTCGCTTTCGCTCGAGCGGCCGAAGTGGACCGCCTGCGTCGTCAGGCTCATGCGCTGACTGCCTCTGCCGACCGAGATGATCTTGGAATCGGACGTCGAACCGTTGCCCTTCAGCAGCGACTTCGTATCCGTAACGGAATTGCCGTTATGCAGATCGCCGACGATCCATTCGACGCGGGCGTCGTTGTCGAGCACAGCGCGGCGATATGCGATATCGATCGCGCTCGCTTCCATATGATGGACGGCCGCGTATTGCACGAGAGCGCCTGCTTTCGCGAACACTTCCACCGCGCTGTTATGCAGCAGAACCGTCTTCGTCTCGCCAAGCGAGGAAGCCACCTGCTGAACGAACGAAACGCGGCTGTGCGCATCGGCGACGACGAGAACGTGAGGCATGAACGTAGCCGACGCGTCGTCGGCGAACAGCAGCGCCTGAATCGGCTCCTCGATTGTCACGTCGCGCGGAACGTACAGGAACACCCCGCCGTTCCAGAGCGCCGCATGCACGGCGGAAAGCTTGTGCTCCTCCTTCGCGTAAGCGGTCATGAAATAGGTGCGGAACAGCTCCTCGTGGTTGCGGGCCGCGTCTTCCAGACTGGTCAGGATGACGCCCTTCGCCTTCAGGTCCTCGGGAAGCTGCGTAAAGATAACCGAAGAATTATGTTGAACGATCAACGCGCCGTCCTTCGCATCCGGAAGCAGCTCGGCGATTGGCGCGGGCAAATCCGCGGCGGAAGCCGCCGGCTGCCCGGGACGGTTCACTCCGTAATGGTCCAGCGTCCAACGCGTCAAAGGAAGCTTCTCCGGCTTCGGCAGAGCGAGCTCCGTCGTGAGCTGCCCGGCTTCTTCGCGCAGGGAGACGAGCCAAGCCGGCTCGTTCTTGCTGCGCGCGATCGCGGCCGCCGCCTCCCGGCCGAAGGATGATATCGGTGTACTCATCGATGCTTGCGCCTCCTTAAGCTTGGCCGACGGTCTCGTCGACGATGCCCAGTTCTTCTTTAACCCAATCGTAGCCTTCCGCTTCCAGACGCTGAGCCAGCTCCGGTCCGCCGGATTTGACGATGCGCCCTTGCATCATGACGTGCACGAAATCAGGCTTGATATAGTTCAGCAGCCGCTGATAGTGGGTGATGATCAGGAAGCCGCGCTCTTCGGAGCGCATCGCGTTCACGCCTTCGGCCACGATGCGGAGCGCGTCGATGTCGAGACCGGAGTCGATCTCGTCCAGAATGACCAGCTTCGGATCGAGCAGCATCATCTGCAAAATTTCGTTGCGCTTCTTCTCGCCCCCGGAGAAGCCTTCGTTCAGGTAACGGTGCATGAACTCGGGATTCATCTCCAGATCCTTCATCTTCGCTTCCATCTGACGAACGAATTTGATCAGCGAGATCTCGTCGCCTTCCTCGCGGCGGGCGTTGATCGCGCTGCGCAGGAAGTCGGCATTCGTAACGCCGGTAATTTCGCTCGGATATTGCATCGCGAGGAACATGCCCGCGCGCGCGCGCTCGTCGACGTCCATCTCCAACACGTCCTCGCCGTTCAGCGTTACGGCGCCTTCCGTCACTTCATACTTCGGATGACCCATCAGCGCCGACGCGAGCGTGCTTTTGCCGGTTCCGTTCGGACCCATGATCGCGTGCACTTCGCCGCCGCCTATTTTCAGATCGATTCCTTTCAATATCTCTTTGCCCTCTATGGACGACTTCAAGCCTTGAATTTCGAATTGAATAGACATGCTCTAACCTCCAAAGTTTCAGTGGGATCTATTCTTTGGAATAAATCCTTATTTATAATTATTTTAATTTGATTCTCAGTGATTCTCAATAACAATTTTATGAAAGATGCGTCAAAAAAGCAAACCGTTCTTCGTCCCGTGCCGGAACGAACGACGGTTTGCCCGCAGTATCAACGATGTATGCGATTTCTGATTTCTTCCGAACGCCGTCGAAATTCCTCGTCTTCGAGCACCGGACGCATGGAGCAATCGTTCAAATCCTGTATTTCGATCCAGGATTTGCATCCTCCGTAGCTGTCCCGAATCGGAATCGTCTGCGGCTCGTCGAGCCGGTATACGCGCAAAATCAGAACGTGCAGCGGCTTCGTTTTTTTCCACTTCAACCGTTCCTCCGCGTAATCCTCGGTCCAAATATGCAAGCCCTCCAGCCGCTTCAGCGTCTCCGCATCCGACAGCTCGAGATCCTCCTCCGCCTCCGCGAAGGCGGTAATGCGGACGGCTCCCGGAGTCTCCGCCGCCTCGTCCTGCGTCGCCTTCACCGTCTCGGCGGCTTCCGGAATGACCAGATGCGGACGCTGATGCTCGAACGAAGGGAACAGGTAAAACCTCGGACTTCTCAGCTTGAATTCCTTTGTTTCCTCGGCGATGCCGCCCTTGCGCAGGACGACGATCTGTCTGCCCGACTCGAGCGCCTTCACGGCGACGGCCCACTCTCTCAGCGCGATTTTAGTCGTCATTGTCGCTTCCCCCTCCTCCACTCGAACGATTCCTTCATTATAACATAGGCATCGCAGTCAAGGTCCGGGCTTTAAAACGACGGCAGCGTACGGTGGAAGAGCAATCGTCAGCGTCTTCAGCAATACTTGTGCCAGCTGTGCAAATGACGGTGCGCAAAAAAATCCGCAATTCCCCATGAACTCTTTGCCCGGATCGGATACAATAAAACTATTAAAATGTTCGCAAAGGAAGGCCATCGACATGTCCGTCACAATCAAAGACGTAGCCAAGGCCGCAGGCGTATCTCCCTCCACCGTATCCAGGGTGATCTCCGCACACCCCCGCATCAGCGCGGAAACCAGTCGAAAGGTCAAGAAAATCATGGAGGAGTTGGGCTATCATCCCAACCTGATGGCGAAAAGCCTCGTCTCCAGAACGACCCGCACGATCGCGGTCATCTTTCCCAAGCCGGCCGAAGAGCTGCTTCTGAACTTTTTCTTCTATGAGCTGATCAGAGGCGTGCTGGCCCAGTTAACCAGGGCGGGCTACGATTTGCTGATGGCGGGCGGCAGCAACGAGCGCGAGGAATTGGACACCGTCACGCGCCTGGTCCGAGGAGGACGGATTGACGGGCTTATTTTGCTTTACTCCCGCTCCTCCGACCCGATCATTCATTTTCTGCGCACTGAGAAAATGCCGTTCGTCTTGATCGGAAGAAGCCTCGATTACGAGGACGTGCCTTCGGTCGACAACGATAACGTGCTCGCCGCTTACGATGCGACGAAGCATTTAATCGCGCAAGGGCAGAGGCGCATCGGCTTCGTCAGCGGACCGACCAAGCTCGCCATGACGCAGGATCGCATGACCGGTTATACGAAGGCGTTGTCCGAAGCCGGACTCCCATTTAAGCAGAGCTGGGTCGTCGAAGGAGAGTTCTTGATTGAGAGCGGCTATCGCGCCATGGCCTCGATCATGTCCCAGCCCGAACCGCCAACCGCTCTCGTCGTCATCGACGACGTCGTCGCCTTCGGCGTGCTGAAGGGCTTGTCCGAATTGGGCTGCCGCGTCCCGCAGGACGTCGCGATCGTTAGCTTTAACAACATCGCCCTGTCCGAATTGACGATTCCTCCGATCAGCTCCGTCGACGTCGGAACCTACCAGCTGGGATACACCGCATCGCAGATGGTGCTGAACCTGATGAAGGACATCGAGATTACGTCCCGGCAGATCATCCCGCATCGGCTTGTCGTTCGCGAGTCCTCCTTGCGGCCGGAGACGCCTGTTTGAGCGACGGACTCGTCTTTCCTATTATATAACTCTCTTCAGCAGAAAAGCCGTCGCCATGCGGCTTTTCTTTTCGCTATGCTTTAAACCGGGAATAAAGTGATTTATACTAACATACAGACCATTTTGCGATAATGACCACTGATCCTGTCGGATAACTTTTTTGGAGGAGAGCGTTCTATGAGCAAATATCATCCTTTAACCGAACAAGAGGCGATCGAGATTGCGCGGAGCATTCCCGGCGTATTCGGTCCCGAAGGCGAGCTCGGCTGCCGGGAGATCGGCGACGGCAATCTGAATCTCGTATTCCATGTCAGCCAAGCGTCCACGGGAGCCAGCCTAATCGTGAAGCAGGCGCTTCCTTACGCCAAAGTGGTCGGGGAATCGTGGCCGCTGTCGCTGGATCGCGCGCGGATCGAAAGCGAAGCCTTGAGGATAGAAGCGCGTCTGGCGCCCGGGCTTGTTCCGAAAGTGTATCATTCCGACGACGAGCTTGCGCTTACGGTTATGGAGGATTTGAGCAGCCACGTCATTATGAGGCGGGGCTTGATGAACGGAGGCGTCTATCCGCTGTTCGCCGAGCATATATCCGACTTTCTCGCCAAGACGCTGTTCTTCACGTCCGACCTGGGCATGAACCAACAGGAGAAGAAGCTGCTGGCCCGCTCCTTCGCCAATCCGGATCTGTGCAAGATTACGGAGGATTTGATCTTCGACCATCCTTATACGAATGCCGATACGAACAGCTTCGATCCGCACCTTCAAGCGGATGCCGAGCGTCTGTGGTCCGATGGGGAGCTCCATTTGGAGGTAGCGCTGCTTCGGGAGAAATTTCTGACTCATGCGCAGGCGCTGCTGCACGGAGATTTGCATACCGGCAGCATCTTCATTACCGAGCGGTCGACCAAAGTGATCGACCCCGAATTCGCCTATTTCGGTCCGATCGGATTCGATATCGGCGCGGTGCTGGCGAATCTGCTGCTTCATTATGCCGCTCAGGAGCACTGGTCCGCGGATGAGACGTCCCGCAAGGCGCGCAGGCAGTACCTGATCGGCACGATCCGCGACATCTGGAACGGGTTCGAACGGAAGTTCCGCGCCCTGTGGAACGAGCACGGCGTCGATCGGGTCGCAGGAACGGCCGGTTACCAGGACGACTATATGCGCAGACTTCTGCAGGACGCCGCAGGCTTTGCCGGCGCCAAAGCCGTTCGACGCATCGTCGGCCTTTCGCACGTCGCCGACATCGACCAAATTCCCGACGATGCCGTGCGCGCCAAGGCGCAAAGATTGTCTCTCGCGATCGGAACGGCGCTGATTAAGCGCAACCGTCAAATCGCCTCCATCGAGGAGATCGTCGATATTGCCGATTCTGCCGCTACAGCATAGATCCATTCGCTAACGGGCATAAGAATCGAGAGGAGCAACAGCCAATGAGCAACAAAATGCAACAATCGAATACCGAAGTGCTGCAATCTCTGATCTGGGAGCAGGACGCCTTGGCGCTGCTCGATCAGCGCCTTCTCCCGGAGGAGACCGTCTACCTTCGACTGACGACGCCCGAGGACGTCTGGGAGGCGATCCGCGAGCTGAAGGTGCGGGGAGCCCCCGCCATCGGCATCGCCGCCGCGTACGGGGTCGTCCTCGGCGTGCAGGGCTTCTCCGGAAGCGCGGCCGATTGGGCGGGGGAGGCGATCCGGCATGCCGAGCATCTCGCGACTTCCCGGCCAACCGCCGTCAACTTGTTCTGGGCGCTGGATCGGATGAAAGCTCGGGCGCAGACGCTCGCCTCGCTCGGACTCGCCCCTGCGGATGCGACACAGGCGCTGCTTGACGAAGCGAAGCAAATCCACGCCGAGGACGAAGAGACGAACCGGCGGATCGGCGAGCATGCGCTGACCTTGTTCGAGGACGGCATGGGCGTTCTGACGCATTGCAACGCAGGAGGGTTGGCGACGGCGAAATACGGCACGGCGCTGGCTCCTTTCTACCTGGCGCTCGAGCGAGGAATCCATCTGAAGGTGTTCGCGGACGAGACTCGCCCGGTTCTCCAGGGCGCGCGGCTGACGGCATTCGAGCTTCAGCGCGCCGGAGTGGACGTGACGCTGATCTGCGACAACATGGCCGGACACGTCATGTCCAAGGGCTGGATCCAGGCCGTAATCGTCGGGACGGATCGCGTCGCCGCCAACGGCGACGTCGCCAACAAGATCGGCACCTACAGCGTAGCCGTTCTCGCCAAGGCGCACGGCATTCCGTTCTATGTGGCCTGTCCGCTCTCCACCATCGACCTGTCGACGCCCACAGGCGCCGACATTCCGATCGAAGAGCGCCACCCCGACGAGGTGACGGTCGGCTTCGGCAAGAGAACCGCTCCGCAGGGCGTCGCGGTGTACAATCCGGCTTTCGACGTAACCCCGGGGGAGCTGGTAACCGCCATTATTACCGAAAAAGGAATCGTGAAAGCTCCTTACGAGGAAAACTTGCGCAAGCTGTTCGACTAATCCGTTACGAGGCGGCTTCCGCCAATATCCGAACCGCGTCCCGTCCGCGCATGCCTACGGTAATCCCGATCGCTTGCGCGGCGTCGGTCACCGATTCGAGCGGGGCGTCAAGCAATTGTTCGATCGTCCTGACTCCTACGGCGCGGCCTGCAACGATCTGGCGGTCCCGCAATCTCTCGTTAAGCAGTTGAACGTCCAGGGCGCCGCACATAATATATCCCGGGCCCGCCGTTACGGCCAGAAGGCTCGTTTTCGGCAGCAGCACTTCGACGCCGATCGCCATCCGGTCCCCGACTCGAAGCGGAATCACATTGACCATGCCAATCACCTCCCCGTTCGGGAATAGGGTCTTGGGATATAAATATGCGAACATAGAACTATTTTTCAGGGCATTTGGACCTGGCCCTCTATATTGGGCGGACTTCTCATGGTATATTGGGATTAAACATACATGGTTTCTTTGAACTACGCACGACAACGGAGGCATCTACATGAGTGACACCCATCTAAATTCCGATGGCTCCCATTCATTTCTAGTGGAATTCAATATCTCTTCTCCGGACAGAACGGAGGCGCTGAAGCACCTGCTTCAGGAACTGAACAACGCGAATGTCGACCATTATCGGATCGTAACGGATAGCCGTGAAGGAGCGATCCCGAAAAAATCTCCTTCCGCATCCTCGAAGAAGACGGCCTCAAAATCTCCCGAAGCCCCCGATCCTTTGGAGCTTCGCATCCGTTTTTTTATCGAGAACAGCAAGTTGATTCGGATCAACATCAACAAAGGCCGCGGAGTGAAGCTGAGCATCCCCTGCCGCGTATTGAACTACGATTCCGACAAGCGGTTGATTACCGCCTACCACGTGGACGAGAAGCAGGTCTATACGATCGGACTTAACGAGATCGACGACATTGTGGAATAGAACGACAAAAGACTCGCAAGGAGCGCATCCTCTGCCCCTTGCGAGTCTTCTTTATCCGCTTCCGTTCTTCCGCACGGTCGCCGTATCAGTTGTCGAAATCGAATACGAAATCGTCGTCGGTCATCGTCTCCACGTGGATCGTCCGAACGTAGCCGTTGCCCTTCTTCGAGAAGAAATCGTGCTGCTTCGTACGCGTGCTGATTCCGTTGAAGACGATCGGATTTACTTCCTCCTCCGGGAATACCGGCTCGAAGCCCAGATTCATGAACGCTTTGTTCGCGTTGTAGCGCACGAATTTCTTCACCTCGTCCGCCAGCCCGATTGCCGTATACAGCTCGTCGGTATACTTCTCCTCGTTCTGGTGCAGATGCATGAGAAGTCCGTACAGCACCTCGTAAGCTTCCTTCTGCTCGCTCTCGTCCATCTTGCCGTACACTTCCTGGGCCAGCACGCCCACATACAGCCCGTGAATGCTCTCGTCGCGCAAAATGAGATCGATGACCTCGCCGCTGCTCGTCATCTTCCCCTGCCCGGCTAGGTAAAGCGGGTAGAAGAAGCCGCTGTAGAACAAGTAGCTTTCCAGCAGCACCGAAGCGCCCATCGCCAGGAACAGGCTTCGGGGAGAATCGATATGATTGTAGTATTGGACGATCGTATCGGCCTTCGTCTGCAAATACGGGTTGCCCTCTACCCAGCGGAACACGCTGTCGATCTCTTCCGTCGACGCCAGCGTCGTGAAGATGCTGCTATAGGACTTCGCATGGATTTGCTCCATCATCGCCATGAAGCCGAGCACCGCTTTGCGCTGGAGGCCGTCGACATGCTCCAGTATTCTCGGCATGCCGACTCCGCCCTGCACCGTATCGAGCAGCGTCAAGCCGCCCAGCACCTTCATATACAGCTCGCGCTCCGGGTCGCTCAGGTTCATCCAATCCATTTTATCGTCCGAGAGCGGAATTTCCTCGTCCGTCCAGAACTGCATAATGTTCTGATTCCAGAACGTAATCGTAAAATCGTCGTCCGGACGATTCCAGTTAACGGCTTTTAACGCACACATAAGTTGTGACCTCCAGATTCCCGGCTCGAACGCTCGCCTCTTTATTCCTTACACCGAGCAGGTGACGCACTCTTCCACGGACAGGCGATTCGTGCGCGTATAGTAGAGAGATTTCAGGCCTTTCTTGGCCGCGTAGACGTAATAGCGGGACAGCTGACGCGTCGTAACGTCGCTGTTCACGTGGAGGACGGTCGAGATGCCCTGGTCTACGTGAGGCTGGATTTCGGCGATCAGGTCGATCACCTTGAACTGATCCATTTGATAGGCCGATTTGTAGAAGAAAATATTGTCCTTGCTCAGGAACGGCATCGGATAATACGTCGTCGAATTCGCGTACGTGCGCGTCTCGATCGGCTCGACGATCGGCATGACGCTCGAAGTCGCGTTCTGAATGTACGAGATGCTCTGTGTCGGCGCGATCGCCAGCCTGTAAGCATGGTACAGGCCGTGCTTGGCGACGTCGTCCTTCAGCTTCGCCCAATCTTCCGGCGAAGGCACCGCGATGCCTTCGAACAACATCTTCACGCGTTCCGTGACCGGACGATAATCGGTCGTCAAATAACGGTCGAAGTATGTACCCTTGGCGTATTCGGAACGCTCGAAGCCTTGGAACGCAACGCCCGTGTCTCTGGCGATTTCCATGCTCTTCTCGATGGAGTGGAAGTTCATCATCATGAAGAACGTGCGGACGAAATCGCGCGCTTCCTTGCTTTCGTACGCAATCTTGTTCTTGGCCAGGTAGCCGTGCAAATTCATCGCGCCGAGACCGACGGAATGCAGCTCGGCGTTCGCCTTGGCGACGCCCGGCGCATTGGCGACCGTCGTCATGTCGCTGACCGCTGTCAGGCCGATGATGCCCTCGTGAACCGATTCCTTGATCTTGCGCGTATCCATCACGTTGGCGATATTCAAGGAAGCGAGATTGCAGCTGATGTCTCTGCGAATCGTGTCCGGCTCGAAATAATCGCCGATCTCCGAAGTTTCCTGAAGCTGGAAAATCTCCGTGCACAGGTTCGACATTTTGATGCCGCCGATATCTTTAAGCGCATGGGCGCGATTGGCGTTGCTCTTGTTCATGATATACGGATAGCCCGATTCCAGCTGCGTCGTGGCGATCTTCACAAGCATGTCGCGCGCGCTCATAACCGCTTTCTTCTTTACCCGGCTGTCGGCGAGCAGCGTCTCGTACATCTCGTCCATGTCCATATCGTCCAGATGCTGGCCGTAGTGCTTGAATACCGTATAAGGCGCGAAGACGTACAGCGTCTCGTTTTTCTCGGCGAGCTGATAGAATTTGTCGGGGACGATCAGGCCGATCGACAACGTCTTCAGGCGAGTTTTCTCGTCCGCGTTAATCTTCTTGCTATCGAGGAACTCGATGACGTCCCAGCCGAAAATGTTGTAATAGCCTGCGCCCGAGCCCTTCCTCTGCCCCATCTGATCGGCATACGAGAAGGCGTCCTCCATCAGCTTCAGCACGGGCATAATGCCTTTCGCAGCGCCCTCTACTCCTTTGATCGTCTCGCCGCGTCCGCGAACTTTCGACAGGTTGACCGCTACGCCTCCGCCGATTTTCGACAGCTGCATACACGTTCCGATCACATAGTTAATCGAGTTGAGCGAGTCGTCCATCTCCAGCAGGAAGCAGGAAACCATCTCTCCGCGCCGACTTTTGCCCGCGTTCAGGAACGTCGGCGTCGCCGGCTGCAGCCGCTGCTCCATCATCGATGCGGTTAAAGCCCGGGCGACGTTAACGTCTCCTCTGGCCAGATGCAGCGCAACGATCGAGACGCGATCGGGGAAATGCTCCAGATATAGCGTTTTATCGTCCGTTTTGACGGCGTAGTCGGTGTAAAATTTGGAGGCGGCCATATAGGATTTGAATTGGAAGCCGTACTCGTGAGCCAATTCGTAGATCTGATCGACCTCCTCCTCGGTGTAGTGCTGGTAGACGTCCTCGTAGTAGTTGTTGTCCAGCATATAGCGGACTTTTTCTCGGTGGTTTGCGAATTTTACGCTTTTGCGGTAGACGTCCTCCATGAATTCCGCGACGGCCTCGCGATCCTTGTCCAGCTGGAAGAACCCTTCCGTATCTCTTTGCATCAGCAAGTTGTTCAGTTCAATATGCCGCAACTGCGCGCACCTCCTGTACGAATTTCTCGACGTCCTTCATCGTCCCGGACAGCTCGAACTTGTTGATGACGGGCACTCCGTACATCTCCGAGATGCGATCCGCACTCAGAGCGAATCCGTCTCCCCAGTTGCGATTGCCGCTTGCCGATACCCCGAGCAGCTTTCTATGGTTTTTCTTCAGAAAAGAAGCGACTCTCTCCGGCACTTGACCGAAGCCCGTCGTATACGTAATAAGAACGAAGGGCTGATCGAGATCCATGGATTCCTCGATTTGAACCGAAGGAAGCTTTAATTTCTCTACGAACCTCCGAACGTTACCTGTCTTGGAATCATAGGCGACCAGCATGCCATCCATTCTCCTTCCTTTGGCTTAACACAATATGTATAGTGACTTAATCAAATTTATATCAAGATATTGTGTCTGTCAATGAGAAAGTTGGCCTATTGCCAAATGCGATTTACTTGCTATTCCAGGTGCAAAAAAAAGAAAAGGATCGCCGAAGCGAGCCTCTTCCGCCGGTTCTAGGGGAGAGAAATCTAGTGGTAATTGGGCAGCGCGGGACGGTTAAGCTTCTCCAGCAGCAGCCCCTGAGCGCTGTCGCTGGGCAGCGGAGGACTGCCGAAAAAGCCCTGCATTTCGTCGCAGCGATGGGAGCGCAGAAAGTGAACCTGGCTTTTCGTCTCCACTCCCTCGGCAATGACCTGCATCTGCAAATTGTGCGCCATTGAAATAATGGCAGCGACAATCGCGGCGTCGCTCGCATCCTGCTCGATGTCCCTGACGAAGGATCGATCGATTTTAAGGCGGGCGATCGGCAAGTTTTTGAGATAGTGAAACGAGCTGTACCCTGTTCCGAAGTCGTCGATGCTAATATTGACTCCCAACTCGGTCAGCTCTTTCAAATATTGCGAGGCGCGCTCGACGTCCATCGTCATGCTCTCCGTAATCTCGAGCTCCAGATAGCGGGGGTGCAGCCCCGTCTGCCTCAATATCTCGGAAATCTTCCCTGTCAAATTGCGCTGAGAAAACTGCCGCAGAGAGAGATTAACCGATACCGGAATGCTCAGCAGCCCTTCGTCCTGCCACGCTTTGTTCTGCCTGCAAGCCTCCTCGACGACCCATTCGCCGAGCGGCACGATCAGACCGCTCTCCTCCGCCGCGGGAATAAACTCGCCGGGAGAGATCAGCCCGCGCTCGGGATGCTGCCACCGGACCAACGCCTCCATTCCGACGATTTGACCGGAAGCCAGATCGTATTGGGGCTGATAATGCAGCACGAACTCCTTGTTCTTGAGCGCCCGGTGCATCTCGTGTTGAATCGTCAGCTTCTGGATCGCGATATGATCCATATCTCCGGAGTGCAGCATATAATCGTTTTTCCCGTTCAACTTCACCCTGTGCAGTGCGGTATCGGCGCGCTTCAGCAGCGTCGCGGCGTCGTCCGCGCCTTTCGGACTGACGGAGACGCCGATGCTCACCGTCACGTGCACCGGCACTCCGTTTAATTCGAACGGCTCCTTCATGACGGACATCAGGTCGTCCAGCCGTCCGGGCACTTCTTCGGCGCTCGACAGCGCGTCCAGGCAAGCCGCAAACTCGTCCCCTTCCATCCGCGCGAGGTCGCCCGGCACGGACAGGCTGCGGCTAAGGCGCTCCGCGATCTGGAGCAGCAGCATATCGCCGAAATCCCGACCGAACGAAGCGTTGATTAATTTAAAGTGATCGACGTCAATATAACAGACGGCCAGCGGCCTTTCGAGCTCCTTGGCCAGCCGCAGCCTTTCTTCGAGCCGATTCATAAAGAACTGCCGGTTCGGCAGCCCCGTCATATCATCATAGTAAGCCATGTAGCGGATGCGCTCCAGAGAGCGCTTGCGATCGCTGATATCCTCGATGAACACAAGAATGCCAAGCGTCTTGTTCCTTCTGACCAGCGGCGAAGCATGGATGTTCAGATCAATCGCATGCCCGAGCTTGTGCATGACCTTGATTTCCATGGAGCAGGTTTCCCCGTGAAGCGTGCGCTGAAAAACAAGCCGCGTCTGCTCTCTGGAATCGTCGGCCAGGATCGTCTCGAAAGACCTGCCGTTCAGTTCGTCTTTCCCGTAACCGACCATATCAGACGGATCCCGGTTAATGTCCATGAACCGCCCGTGCCGATCGATAACCGCGAAGACGATCGGACTGTGACTATAGAGAGAATTCAGTAATTCCGAGTGATAGGGGGGACCCGACTGCTCGATCCGATAACGTTTGCGCGAGAATATCCAGCCTAATGAAGCGGCGCTTGCGGTCAATGCTGCAACGCCGGCGATACCCGCCAGCCAAAGTCCGTCGTTGGACCATCCGTTCACAAGGCTACGTCCTTCCTCCGCAATGGGTGACTACTACAGGGTAATATTTTCTATTATAGATCAAAAGACGCAGATTTGTAGTCCATTTTTTTCTATTTTTTACCCTTGCGCGCAGCCAAAGCCAAGCAGATCCACCCCGCGATAAACGCGACGCCCCCGATCGGCGTAATGGCGCCAAGCATCTTGACGCCGCTAAGGGCCAGGGCGTATAAGCTCCCCGAAAAGATCACGATTCCGACGACCAGCAGCCTGCCGGCCCAAATCGCCAGCCTGGGCGAAGGAAGACGATCGATCAGCAGGGCGACCAGCAAAATGCCGACCGAGTGAAACATTTGATATTGCACGGCGGTATCGTAGACGTCTAGCGCGTCCGCCGTCAGCCGATCCTCCAGCATATGAGCTCCGAATGCGCCAAGCGCAACGGAAAGCATAGCGGCGAGGGCGCCAACTTTTGTATACTTATTCATGCGGGATTTAATCCTCCTTGTGATTTTGACAGCGAGTTCAACATCTATCATATCCTGAATGAGGTGTAAAGTCATGAACGAACCGTTCGAAAAGGATGAACAATTTGCAAAGCCAGGCGCTTTTTCCCCGGTTCACGACCCGAGTGCCCCGATGAAGCACAGCGGGCTCGGCATCGCATCCTTCGTCCTGTCTCTCGTCGGCATCGTCTCCTTCGTCCTGTTGACGATCGTCATCATCACGCTGGTTTTCCAAGCCGTCGACATTACGCAGGTTGTCGACGAGCACGGCAACCGGCTGATGACCGACCAAGAAATCGCCGATAAAATCCAACCCTACATCGGCTTTCTCATCTTCTATCCGCTTCTGATCCTCGTCATCCTGGTCGGTCTCATCCTCGGGATCGTCGCGCTGGCACGCCCCGGTTATAAGAAAGTGTTCGCGATTCTCGGAACGGTCTTCAACGGCCTTCCCCTTCTTTTCATCGCGCTGCTCTTCCTGGTCGCCCTGGCCGGCGTCTAGCCCCCGCGGCCGCCCGCAGCCATTTCACTCCTCCGAAATGACCTGCCGGCGGCCCCCCCCCCCCTTTCTCGCGTCTCTCCCTTTTGCCGCTCTCCCTTTTGCCGCCCTTCCTCTCTTCTCCTGTGTCCTCTCCCTTTGCCGATCCAAACTCCTTTTCCCCCCGCCTGAGTCATGTGCAGCGCCCGCCGTCTCCTCTCCTGGGCCTCTCCTTTGCCGATGCCTAACTCCTTTTTCCCCAGCCTGAGTCATGTGCAGCACCCGCCGTCTCCTCTCCTGGGCCTCTCCTTTGCCGATGCCTAACTCCTTTTTCCCCCGCCTGAGTCATGTGCAGATACCCTATTTTTTACCCTTACATACTCTTACTCCGCCTTGCCCTCCGCGCCTCACTGCTCATTCATGGTTTCTTTTTATTCCCATTTTCTGGAGTTGTCAAGAAAAGTGCAGTTTGAAAACACACTCATGAAGAAATCCTGTTGCTAGGCTGCTTGTGACAGCATTCTTTCACGATAAATCGATGGGGGCCAGCCCCCTGGATTCGTGGTGTAGATCCGCTGCCTGTTGTAATAGACCATGATGTATCTGAAGATGATCGATTGGATATGCGCCATCGGATATTGCTCGGTTTTGATCTTATATAGCTTTTCTTTCTTTAGCGTAGCAAAGAAGCTTTCCATTCTTGCGTTGTCATAGCAACGCCCTGTGCCGCTCATGCTTTGAATGGCACCTCGTTTAGCCAGACACGCTCGGAATGCCTGACTCGTGAACTGGCTGCCCCGGTCGCTGTGATAAATCATGCCACGCGCATTTCTAGTCCTGCACGCGTTCTCAAAGGCTTGGATACAGAGCTCCTTGCGCATGTTATCGTCCATGGCAAGACCGACGATCTCTCCGTTGTAACAATCCAGCACCGCAGACAGATAGAGCTTGCCGTCTGAACAAGGCACTTCGGTGATATCCGATAGCCACTTTTGGTTCGGTGCCGAGGCGCTGAAGTCTCTCTGGATCAAGTTCGCGCTCTTTTGAGCTGCGGCATCCTCGCGTGTAATGCCATTGGGGTGACGCTTCGCTTTCTGCAGCAGCCCGTGCTTCTTCATGAGGCGATAGACGGTGCTGTAGCTGGTATGGATGTCTATTTGCGCCAGCGCCAGCAGCATACGCCGGGCACCGTAATTCCGATTGTCTTCATGTTCACTGATGATTGCTTTCATGTTGACCAGAAGCTGTTGCTGCCGTTCCTGAATGGGGGCAGGCCTCAGGCTACGGTAATAGCCCGACTCGCTGACAGCAAGCGCTTCGCACATCCCCTTGACGGTCCATCGATCCCGTCGTTTACGGATGTATGCATAGAGCTTGCATGCCTTTACCGCTTCCGGTCTTTTGCGAAAAAACCGAGTGCGTCCTTGAGAATTTCATTCGCGCGGCGCAGCTCGCTGTTTTCTCTCTCCAGTTCGATTTCCCGCGCCGTCGCCATGCAGGGTTCGTTGCTTTCTCCGTCCCTGCAGGGTGTAATAGGCTACGCCTAACTGCTCGGCAGCCTTTTGCAGTCCAATCTCATCGCTTAATCTGACTGCTTCTTCTTTGAATGCTTTGTCGTACCGTTTCATTGTCTCCCGTCCCCTCGTTAGCTTTCATTTTATTTCATATGAGGGTGTTTTTCGACTGCATTTTTATCGTAGCACTCCATTCCCCCTTCTATTATCTCCCTACTCTTGCCACACCTCGCTACACCTAACTGCTACCTACTGCGCACCTTCGCTCCCTCTGCACTTTGTACTCCTTCTGTTCCTTGCTACTTGCTACTCCTATATGCACCTTCTTCACCTTGCTACTCCTTCTAGCTCCTTCTGCCAACCTTCGCTCCTTCTAGCTCTTTGCTGATCCTTCTTCTCTTTATGGCCCCTCCCACCCTCTGCCGTTCACTCAGGTGACCCAAAACAAGCATACAAAACCGCGCCAACTTCCTAGAATTATCCAGGAAAATGACGCGGAATTTTCACTTTTTTTACCTTTTTGGATTGAAATGAGAACAAATGTTTGGTATACTCGAAATAAGAACAAATGTTCCTTTCAAAGGGGGCGTTCCGCTTGATGTCCATTCGCAAGTTTATGGCTTGTTTTCCCGACGAGCCGGCCTGCCGGGAT